>CALERM010000208.1 GCA_937907715.1 uncultured Clostridia bacterium | reverse complement strand
CGCCGACCATGGGGTTGTTGCCCATGCCGAGGAAGCCCATCATCTCGACGTGCGCGGGAACGGAGGACGAGCCAGCGAACTGCGCATCAGAGTGCATACGACCCATGGTGTCGGTCATGCCGTAGGAAGCGGGACCTGCTGCCATGTTGTCCGGATGCAGCGTACGACCCGTGCCGCCGCCGGAAGCGACGGAGAAATACTTCTTGCCCAGCTGGACGCACTCTTTTTTGTAGGTGCCTGCGACCGGATGCTGGAAACGGGTGGGGTTGGTGGAGTTGCCGGTGATGGAGACATCGACGCCCTCCTTGTGCATGATGGCAACGCCCTCGCGGACATCATCAGCGCCGTAGCAGCGGACGTTGGCGCGCTCGCCTTCGGAGTAGCGAATCTCGCGGACGATCTTCAGCTCGCCGGTGTAGTAGTCGAACTGGGTCTGCACATAGGTGAAGCCGTTGATGCGGGAGATGATCTGCGCCGCGTCCTTGCCGAGACCGTTCAGAATGACGCGCAGCGGAGTCTTGCGAGCCTTGTTGGCGTTGCGGACGATGCCGATCGCACCTTCAGCGGCTGCGAAGGACTCATGACCTGCCAGGAAGCAGAAGCACTGAGACTCCTCGGAAAGCAGCATCGCGCCCAGGTTGCCGTGACCGAGACCGACCTTGCGGTCGTCGGCGACGGAGCCGTCGATGCAGAACGCCTGCAGACCCTCGCCGATGGCGGTAGCAGCCTCGGCAGCAGTCTTGACACCCTTCTTCATTGCAATTGCCGCGCCTACCGTGTAAGCCCAGCAAGCATTTTCAAAGCAGATGGGCTGAATGCCCTTGACGATTTCATACGGATCAAAGCCCTTCGCCTTGCACATCTCGCGGCACTCTTCCACCGAGCCGATGCCATACTGTGCGAGGACGCCATTGATCTTGTCGATTCTTCTTTCGTAGCTCTCAAACAATGCCATTTTCGTGTCCTCCCTCTCTTAGTCCTTGCGGGGGTCAATATACTTGGCAGCATTGTCCCACTGACCATAGTGACCCTGGGCCTTCTTCATCGCCTCAGCGGGCTCGATGCCGGCTTTGATGAAGTCCATCATCTTGCCGAAGTTGATGAACTCGTAGCCGATGATCTCATCGTCCTTGTTGAGCGCAAGCTTCGTGCAGTAGCCCTCTGCCATCTCAAGATAGCGCGGACCCTTCGATTTCGTAGCGAACATCGTGCCGACCTGGCTTCTCAGCCCCTTGCCGAGGTCTTCCATGGAAGCGCCGACGGCAAGACCACCCTCGGAGAACGCAGACTGGCTGCGGCCGTAGACGATCTGGAGGAACAGCTCACGCATGGCGGTGTTGATGGCGTCACAGACGAGGTCGGTGTTGAGCGCCTCGAGAATGGTCTTGCCGATGAGAATCTCGGAAGCCATAGCGGCGGAATGGGTCATGCCGGAGCAGCCGATGGTCTCAACGAGCGCTTCTTCAATCACGCCGTCTTTGATGTTCAGCGACAGCTTGCAGGCGCCCTGCTGCGGTGCGCACCAGCCCACGCCATGGGTAAAGCCGGAAATATCCTTGATTTCCTTTGCCTGAACCCACTTGCCCTCCTCGGGAATGGGGGCAGGACCATGATATGCGCCCTTCGCCACCGGACACATATGCTGTACTTCAGCCGTATAAATCATAAGAGTCTTCCTTTCAGACAGTATTTCTCAAGGCAGCCCCGGAAAACCCGAAGTCGCCGATATTACATTTGGATTATACCCAGATTTCACAGAAATGTCAAGAAATCCACAGGAAAATCGATCTGTGTTTTCCTGTGCTTCTTCCGTCATTCTGCCAAAAATCAGAGCTCCAGCTTCTTTTCCAGACACACCAGCTTCACGCCCGGAATGCCGTTGAAGGTGCAGTCCACAATGCCTGCTTCCCAGAAGCCGAGCTTCGCGTAAAACCGGCGCGCACCCACGTTGATAGCATTCGTGTCCATGCGAAGATACGCGCAGCCATGATCGATCGCGTACTGCTCATAAAACGAGACAAACGCCTTGCCGCAGCCGCGCCCCGCCGTTTTGGGGTCCACCACCAGCGTGTGGAGAACCATAATCTCGTTTTCCGGTACATCTGCGTAGCGCCAGCCGGCGTTCGCGTATTCCGGCACCTGCACCTGATTGATGCGCGCCGTCGCGCAGATGACGCCGTCTGTCTCCATAACCAGCAGGTCCCCCGCTGCCAGCGCCGCGCGCGCCGTCTGTTCGGTCGGATATACTCCGCGCAGCCAGCCGATCGCCGCCTGCCCGGCTTCTTCCTTCGCCAGAATCCGGTCATAAATACCGGCAACCGCCGGAAGATCTGCCTGCGTCGCTTTTCTGATTGTATAGCCCATAATTCTACCTCACATTTCAAAAAACCGGGCTGCCAACACAACCCGGTTTTCAGAATCAGTCTATCAAATTTCGTCAGCGGGTTTTTTCACCCTCGCCACCGGCGAAGAATTTTCAGCAATCTTTTGAAGATGCTCTACAGCAGCCTTCCGTCTACGTCACCGACGAACGATTTTCAGCAAGTCTTCAAAACACTCTTGCAGCGTCTCCCGTCTACGTCACCGGCGAGAGATTTTTCGTCAGAAGAAGGCGCGAGGGTGAAGGCGTACATTCTGTACGTCGAACCCGAGCAACGCGCTTCTGGCGGAAAAGATCCGGCGGCGTTACTTTGTACCGAAAATTCTATCACCCGCGTCGCCCAGACCCGGGACAATATAGCCGTGCTCGTTGAGGTGATCGTCGAGCGCACCGGCATAGATTTCGACGTCCGGATGGTTCTTCTGGAGATATTCGATGCCCTCGGGCGCAGCGACGAGGACCATGAGCTTGATGTGCTTGCAGCCGCGCTTTTTCATCTCGTCGATTGCTGCGGCAGCGGAGCCGCCGGTGGCTAACATCGGGTCGACAATGAGGATATCTCGCTCGGCGACGTCCTTGGGCATTTTGCAGAAATAGACGTGGGGAATCAGGGTTTCCTCGTCGCGGAACATGCCGATGTGACCGACACGGGCAGACGGGACCATGCGCAGAACGCCGTCAACCAGACCGAGACCTGCGCGCAGGATGGGAACAACCGCGAATTTCTTACCGGCAAGCGTCGGCGCGTCCATCTCGCAGATCGGTGTTTCGATGTGCTTGGTGGTCATGGGCAGGTCGCGGGTTGCTTCGTAGGTGATGAGCATGCCGATTTCGCTGACCAGCTCGCGGAAATCCTTGACGCTGGTGTCCTTGTCACGCATGATGGTGAGCTTGTGCGCCACCAGCGGATGATCCATAATGTGGACATGGGGACCGAATTTGTTTTCCTTCATCCTGTTACTCTCCTTTACCGTCCGTTATTCTGTTTTGTTTTCTCCAATCGCGCGCGTTCTGCCTGCGACAGGCGGAGATAGTTGGGCGTTAAGCTTCCTGCGTCGCCGCATTCGCCTCTGCCGATTTTCTCCCACGCCGCAAGCGCCACGCCGGATGCGCGCTGCTGGCGAAGATGCTCTGAAAGCAGCGCCAGCCGCGGCAGTCTTTCCAAAAGAGTAGTATAGCACAGCTCTGCGCCATCGCCAACCAAAAAGATGGTTTTTTCGATATTTCGTAAATCTTCACATAAATCATCCAGCGAAATCGCCCGATCCTCACGCAAGCGCACAAATGCGCTGCCGGAGCGCTCGAACACCGCATTATAAACCTGCGCGCGCCGGGCATCCATGCAGCAGCAGAACACACCGCCCAAACATGCCGCGCCGCGCGCCATTGCCTCCAGTGTCGACACGCCGTAGAGCGGAATTCTCCGTCCCCAGGCAAAGCCCTTTGCCGCCGCCACGCCGATTCGCACGCCGGTAAAGCTGCCGGGTCCCTCTGCCACGGCGCAGGCGTTGATATCCTGCGGCGTGAGGTCGCAGTTTTTGAGCAGGTCCTCCGCCATCTGCATCAGCGTCCGGCTGTGCGTCTGCCCGGAATTCTGAAAGTATTCGGCAAGCAGCCGTCCGTCGTCCAGAACGGCAACGCCCGCGGCTTTTGCCGAGGATTCAAATGCCAGGAGCTTCAAAGCGCTCGCCTCCTTCGATCGTAATTATGCGCCGGTCCGGGTCCACGGGGTCTTTTTCGATCGTGATGGCAATTGCGCCTTCGAGCGCATCTTCCACATTCTCGCTCCACTCCACCGCGCACACGCCGCCGCGCGCCAGATAGTCCTCCCAACCGATGTCGAACAGTTCCTCGCTGGAGGAAAGCCGGTACATGTCAAAGTGAAACAGCGGCATGCGCCCGGACAGATACTCGTTGACAATCGTATACGTCGGACTTGTCACGCATTCCGTGACGCCGAGCCCCGCCGCAATTCCGCGCGTGAAGGCGGTCTTTCCCGCGCCGAGATCTCCATAGTAGGCAATCACGTCGCCTGGCTTTAAAAGCGCCGCCAGCTTTTTTCCGAGCAGTTCGGTCTGCTCCGGGGAATTCGTCGTTATGGTCATGGAACCATCTCACTTCATTCGTCGATTTTTCGCACCCTATCTTACCATACCTGCCCGGAAATTGCAAAGAAAAACCTGCTTTTCTTTGCCGCTGAAACTTTCGGTTTACAGGCGGCGGGAAATTTGGTATAATGACTTGTAATTATCCCGCGCGTTTGGATTGGAGGTGACGCATTTGCGTGAAATTTTCCGCGCCATCCGGGAGTTTGTCAGAAAAGCGGATATGATTCTGCTCGCGCTGTGCGTCACGGCGACGGTCTTCGGCATCGTTGTCATCTCCAGCGCCACGAACGCCATCGGAAACGCTTCTTATGTGCGTACCCAGACGCTTGCGCTGATTCTGGGCATTGCGGTCTATGTGGCGCTGACACTGATCGATGTCGATATCATCGCCGAACGGCGCGAGCTACTGCTGATTTTCTGCGTGCTGTTCATCGGCATGCTCAAAATCTGGGGTGTCGAGCGCGGCGGCAACAAGAGCTGGCTCGATTTCCCGTTCCTGCCGTTCAATATCCAGCCTGCGGAAATCTGCAAAATCTTCTTTATTCTGATTCTGGCAAAGGTCATCAGCGTCGAAGAAAACAAGATCTCTACGCCCCTGACGGTTTTCAAAATTGCCGGTATTACACTGCTGCTGGCAGGTGAGATTATTCTGGTGTCCGACGACCTTGGCGTCGCGCTGTGCTACATCTTTATTTTTATCATCATGGCATATGTCGGCGGCGTGAACTTCATGTGGTTTTTAGCCGGCTTCGGCGCCATCGCGGCAGCGTCTCCGTTTCTGTGGAGCCGCATGCGAGACGACCAGCGCAATCGAATCCTTGTTATTTTCGACGAAACCATCGACCCTTCGGCGCAGGGCGTGCGTTATCAGATGAACCGCAGCATCCGCGCG
Source organism: uncultured Clostridia bacterium (assembly GCA_937907715.1). Classification (GTDB taxonomy): domain Bacteria; phylum Bacillota; class Clostridia; order Oscillospirales; family Oscillospiraceae; genus CAG-170. The sequence goes on along the minus strand of CALERM010000208.1, from coordinate 483 downwards.
CTGCAGAACGGCGGTATCACCGGACAGGGTCTGTTTCACGGCAGCATGGTCCAGAGCTACTCAATTCCCGAGCAGCACAACGACATGATCTTCTCGTCCATCGGCGAAGAGCTGGGGCTTCTCGGCTGCCTCGCAGTTCTGATTCTGCTGACGGCAATCATCATCCGCATCATCCATGTCGGCATCAAATCCGGCAACAACATGAACCGGCTCATCTGTGTCGGTATCGCGGGTATGCTCGCTTCGCAGACGATCATCAATGTTGGCGTGTGCCTCGGCATTTTCCCGGTCGTCGGTCTGACGCTTCCGTTTTTCAGCTACGGCGGCAGCTCGATTGTCACGATGTTCCTTTCCATGGGCGTTGTCTCCGGCATTCACATGCGACCTGCGCCGGATATCAGCGCGATGTATATTCGTCCAAAAATGAATTAGGGTGTATCTGAAAACTCCCAATGTGACCGGCGGCGAGGAGTTTTTGCGCTG
>CALERM010000207.1 GCA_937907715.1 uncultured Clostridia bacterium | reverse complement strand
CCGAACCAAGCGCGATACCAAACTTCGCCACACCCCGTTAGCTCGATTATTATAGTGAACAAACTGCTGTTTGTCAAGAGGAAAAGCATGATTTTCTGCCAGGCGCATAAAAATGAACCGGAGGCGATGAATATGGAGAAACGTTACCCGGAAGTGACGCAGAAAAGCGGGCGGATCGGCGTATTGATTTCGCGGTTGACACTGATGCTGGCGCTGGCAGTTCTGGTGCTGACGCTGAAGACCTGCTGCCCCGGCGCAGTGCAGTGTGCGAAAGACTGGCTGGGACTCGGGGAAAACGGCAGAACACGCGCGGCATTTTCTGCGTTGTCCGGCGCACTGTCCGAGGGTGACGGCGTTGTCGCGGCGTTTGCCGAGTCTTATCAGATGCTCACCGGTGAGACGCCTTGAGGTCGCGCCCGGTTTTATTGCCGCACTGTGCCTGCTGCGGCTGCTGGTTGAGCCGGGTGTTTTCTGGAGCTTTCTCGCGGCGGCAGCGGCGCATGAGGCGGGGCATCTGACAGCGGCGCTTGCGCTGCATGTGAAGGTGACGGGCATCCGGCTCGGCGCGCTTGATGCAAGTATTCGGATGCAAGCGCCCGGTTACCGGCAGGAGGCAATCTGCGCGCTGGCAGGACCGGCGGCGAGCGTGCTGCTTTGCGCCGCTGCGAAAAAAGCGTTTCCGGCGTGCGCGGCAATCAGTCTGCTGCTGGGGCTATTTAACGCGCTTCCGGTATTTCCGCTCGACGGCGGACGGGCGCTGCGCGCAATTTTGGGACTTATTCTGCCGCTTTCGCGCGCGGAGACGATCTCCAACTTGGTCGGTCTTGCGGTGTGCGCGGCGGGGCTTGCAGGAGCGCTGCTCGGCGTCCGGAAATTCGGACTGGGTATGACGCCGGTGCTCGTCTGGGGCGTTTTGCTGCTGCGTGTTTTGCGCTATGCGCAAGAAGAGGGGGCTTGTTTCTTATCTGCCGGTAAGGTATAATGTCAAAGACTATGAGAAATTTTGAGGTAGAGCTATGACGGATACCTTGCACAGAATTTTGCCGCAGGTGCAGAAGCCCGCGCGCTATGTCGGCGGCGAGTACAACCAGATTGTAAAGGACAAGCGGGACGTGGACGTGCGTGTGGCGTTCTGCTTCCCGGATACATATGAAATCGGCATGTCCAACATCGGCATGCGCATTTTGTACGGGCTGATGAACGAGCTGCCGGGCGTGTGGTGCGAACGCGTGTTTGCGCCCTGGGGCGACATGGAAGAAAAAATGCGCGAGCATGCGATTCCGCTTTATGCGCTGGAAAGTCACGACCCGATCAAGGAATTTGATCTGATTGCGTTTACGATCGGCTACGAAATGAGCTACACCAATATTTTGAATATGCTGGATCTTTCCGGTGTGCCGCTGTTGGCGCGCGAACGCAAGGGGCTGGAAAATATCGTGTTTGCCGGCGGCGTGTGCGCGGTGAATCCGGAGCCGCTGGCGGATTTTATCGACTTTTTCTCGTTCGGAGAGGGCGAGGAGATTACGAAGGAAATTCTCGTCTGCTACCGGCAGGCAAAAAAAGACGGCTGCTCCAAGGAAGATTTTTTGCTGCGTGTGAGCCGGATTGACGGGATTTACGTGCCGTCATTTTACGAGCACAGCTACAATCCGGACGGGACGCTTGCCGCCATCACAGCGAAAAACGGCGCGCCCGCGAAGGTCAGAAAGCGCATTGTGCAGGATATGGACGCGTCGTATTTTCCGACAAAGACGATCGTTCCGTCGACGGAAATTGTCCACGACCGGACGAATCTGGAGCTTTTCCGCGGCTGCATCCGCGGCTGCCGGTTCTGTCAGGCGGGCTTCTGCTACCGCCCGGTGCGCGCGAAGGGCGTGGACACGCTCTGCCGGCAGGCAATTGAATCGCTGGAGGACTCCGGCAACAGCGAAATGACGCTGGCAAGCCTGTCGACCTCCGACTACCGGCACCTTCCGGCGCTGGCAGACCGGCTGCTCGATTACTGCGAGCCGCGCAAGATCAATCTGTCGCTTCCGAGTCTGCGCGCGGACAATTTTTCGCGCGAGCTGATGCTGCGCGTGCAGAAGGTGCGCAAGAGCGGACTGACCTTCGCACCCGAGGCGGGCTCTCAGCGGCTGCGTGACGCGATCAACAAAAATGTCACAGAGCATGAGATTCTGGAAACCTGCGCCACGGCGTTCTCCGGCGGCTGGAACAGCGTGAAGCTCTATTTCATGCTGGGGCTTCCGACAGAGACCGATGAGGACGTGATGGCGATTGCAGAGCTGGTCAACAAAATTGTCCACTGCTGGCGGGAAACCGCATCGAACAAAAAGCGGCGGCTGTCGATCAATCTTGCCACGGCGTTTTTTGTGCCGAAGCCGTTTACGCCGTTTCAGTGGGAGCGGCAGATCAGCTCTGATGAATATCTGCGGCGCGTGCATCTGCTGCAAAGCTGCCTGACGGCGCGCGGTGTGGATTACCGCTACCACGAAAGCGACCTCAGCCGGCTCGAGGCGGTGCTGGCGCGCGGCGACCGGCGGCTTTCCAACGTACTGCTGCGCGCGCACGAGCTGGGCTGCAAATTAGACGGCTGGGATGAATACTTCCGGTACGACCTGTGGATGCAGGCGTTTTCCGACTGCGGCGTGGACCCCGATTTCTATACCACGCGCGGCTTTGCGGAGGACGAAATTCTTCCCTGGCAAACGATGGACGTCGGCGTAAGCCGGGCGTTCTTCCTGCGCGAGCGGGCGCTGGCATACCAGTCGGTCACGACGCCGGACTGCCGCACAAAATGCGCCGGCTGCGGGGCGCGGGTGCTGAGCGAAAGAGGGGTGTGCGATGAATAGACTGCTGTTTGAAAAACGCGGCGACGCGGTATATCTGTCGCATCTGGACCTGATGCGCGTGTTTCAGCGCGCGTTCAAGCGCGCGGATATTTTGATCTGGCACTCGCAGGGCTTCAGCCCCCGGGCGTATGTCTCCATTGCGCTGCCGCTTCCGGTGGGCATGGAGAGCCGGTGCGAGATTCTGGACTTTGAAATTGAAGACGGCGCGGTGGAGCTGCCGACGCTTGCCGGGCGGCTGAACGCGGTGCTGCCCGCGGGCATCCGGGTCCTGGCGGCTTATGAGAGTGCGCGCAAGGCCAAGGAGCTGACGCGCCTGCAGGCGGAGGTTACGCTGGAATATGACGGCGGGATTCCGGAAGGCGCGCAGCAGGCGCTCGGTGCGTTTTTTGCGCGTGATAGCGTTGTCGTTACCAAGCACAGCAAAAAGGGCGACAAAGAGGTCGATATCAAGCCGCTTCTTCATTCGCTGGAAATGACCGCCCGGAACCGAAACGAGCTGCGACTGACTTGCGTATTGTCGGCGCAGAATCCGGGGCTCAATCCGCAGCTGCTGATTGCGGCAATCGAGACGTATCTGCCGGAAATGAAGCCCGACTTTGCACGCATCTGCCGCATGGAGGTGCTGGACGACGGGAACACCCCGTTCCGATAAGAAGGAGAAAACAATGCACGGACACGTTACCCTTTTGAGCTGGACGCCGGACATGGAGGCGATGATTGCCTCCGGCGGCAGAATTTCCACCATGGACGGCACGGCGGAGGAAATCCGCGCAAAATCGCTTGCCGCCGGGAGAGAGAAAAACGAAAAGCTGATCGGAAAGGTCCTGTCCTCGGGGCACACGTCCGTTCTGGAACACGGCTATGTCAATCTGGCGTTCGAGAACGTGTCGGTGCTTGCCGAGCAGTTTCTGATTGAATTCCGCCTTGCCTCGTTCACGGTCAAATCGCGCCGCTATGTCGATTTTTCCGGCGCGGGCTATGTTGCGCCGGAGCTTCCGTCGCCGCAGGCGCAGGCGCTGTTTGACGAAACGGTCCGGGAGCTGTTCCGGATTTACGACGAGCTGGAAGCGGCGGGCGTGCCGAAGGAGGATGCGCGGTTTGTGCTGCCATACTGCTTTTGCAGCAACTTCTTCTGCTCGATGAACGCGCGCGAGCTGGTCCACGTGATGAACGAGCTGCGCTACGGGCGCGGAAGTGAAATTCCGGAGCTGCGGGAGCTGGGCGAGAGCCTGTTTTCCCAGTGCGAAGAGAAGCTGCCGTTTCTCGCGGTCAGAAAGCCGGAGGCTTATGAAAAAACGCCTCTGCCGCTTCGTGCGGGAAAGCCGCTGGAGCCTGCCGCGCAGGTAACGCTTCTGAACGCAGCGCCGGAGCCGGAAAAACTCATCTGCCGCGCTGCATATCTCGCGCGCGGGCAGCAGATGCCGGAGCTGACGCAGCAGGAGCGGACGGAGCTTCTGCGCGCGCTGCTTCAGAATCATCGCAAGCGCGAGCTGGAGCAGGCGAGCTTTACGCTTTTATACGGCGGCATGTCTCTTGCCGCGCTGACGCACCTGACGCGCCACCGGATGCAGTCGCTTGCCGCGCCGGATTTGTTTGCCAACGCACGGTATGATCGCTATGTGCTGCCCGAAAGCGTCTGCGAGGCGGGGATGGAAGCGCGTTACTGCGAGGCGTTTTCGCTGGCTGGCGAGGCGGCAGAAAAGCTTTCTTCCAGGAAAGCCGGAACGGACGCGCTGTGCTATCTTCTGGTCAGCGGTCTCAAGGTGCCGGTTGTTTCGACGATGAACGCGGGCGAGCTTTACACCTATTTCCGTCTGCGCACGTGTCAGAGAGCGCAGTGGGAAATCCGGGAGCTGGCGACCGAGGCGCTGCGCGTTTTGCG
>CALERM010000206.1 GCA_937907715.1 uncultured Clostridia bacterium | reverse complement strand
GCTGCCGTAAGAGATCGTGATGGATTCTCCAAAATCGCGCAGCGTCACGCTGCCAGCTGGAGGCTCGGGCGTGATGTCGTAGGCAAGCTCGGTCGTATAAAGCGTCTCGCTGCCGGCGGCAAGCAATTCGGTATGAAGGTCCCGCGCCGTGAGCGTATATGTCTGCTGCGCTTCCGGAAGTGTGAACGTGACGCTGTCGCCCGCCTGTTCCGGGCGGAATTCCTGCCCCGGAACCTCGACCGGGTTTTCCCAGACGTGCAGACTCAAGCTTTGGATATCTGCCTTCTTTTTGCCCTTCCACGCAAAGCAGATCCGCTTGATATACCAGCCGTCGAGCTCGTCCAGCCCGTAATGCTCGCGCACACGCTTGTTTTCCTGACCGTTTGCATCCGGATACAGCGGGTCCCAGCAAAGTGAGCAGCCATGTCTTTGCGAAAGCGCCCTGCCGTTTACCGTCAGCTCTGCGCCAAGCCTCTCACTGAGCGGGCTTTCCGCCATTGCGCGCAGGCGCTGCGCCTCGTCCCAGTCGCTGCCGGCGTTTTCTTTGGAGAGGTTCCATTTCTCCCGGAAGCCGAAAACCTGCTCGACAGGCACGCGCTTGCACAGGTCCAGAACGATTCCTTCCTTGCAGACATACGCCGCCGGAACGAGCCACTCGTCGCCTGCCCAGGAAAACGCCGTGCCGAGCTTCAGCTCCTTCCCAGGTCTTCCATGCGCGCCCCAAAAGCTTCCTTCAAATGTGACCTGCCAGGGTTCTTCCTGCGCGAAGGCACTTTCGACGTTATCGTAAAATTCCTCCGAAAACCGGAGCTTCCCGTAGTCAAAGCCAGCCTGCACCGTATGGATATATTTCCAAGGCTCTGCCATCGGGCGCAGGTGGAAGGTAAACACAAGCTTGTCGAGCGCCGCCAGCTGCTCGTCGCTTGACGGGTGCTTCTGCTCAAACTCCTCCAGCTGCGCCGCGTTCCACTGCCACGCCTGCTCGATCGCCGCCGCGTCGTGCAGCGCCAGCAGCAGCCGCAGAAAATCGCGGAACGATTTGGCAACCGGATGCACGCAGTTTTCGCGTCCATTCATCGGGCTGACCGCGAAAACCGTCTCGCCGAAGCCGCGGACAAAGCAGAAATGAATGCCGTCCACCCCGCTGCGGGCAAAAATCCGCGCGCCCTTCGGCGTGCAGAAATACGCCTCGAACGGACCGTCCATGATCAGCCCAAGCGGTTCCAGATTGATCTGCGCCTTCAGAAACTGACGATCGGTCAGTCTTGCCATGTGCCTCGCCCCCTCTTGCCTGCACTCGTTTCCTGTCTGCTATCTCCATTGTACACAATTTTTCCAAAAATTCAACCGCTTCCGGCGGCGCGCAGCAGTTGACAACGCAGATCTGGAATCCTATAATTTCAGTAGTTAAACTGCTTGAACCCGTCTGCCCCGTGCGGACGCAAAGGTCCGCCGCAAGGTATACTGCAGGAGGAATTGCAAATGAAATATGTTCCCATACAGACCGGAATGTGGGCGGTGTTTGCCGGCTCGTTCCGGAAAAATCTCGAAACTGTGTTTGATCTTGACCCGAAAACCGCCCGAGCGACCACAGCCGCCGCAAAGAAGCAGTACCGGCAGATTCTGCGCGAGCTGCCGGATTTTGAAAAAGACGATCGGTTTCTCATGAACATCGTCAGCTGCGCAATGCTCGCCGCGTTCGTTCTGAGCATGCCGGAGCGCCCGGACGTCGAGCATCTTACCGCATATTATGAACGGTCCATGATGACGCCTGCCATGCGCTTTTACTGCCGCAAGAGCGGCAGCCGGACGTATACGCAAGAATACCGCGACGGCATGAAATTTACCGCGCAGTTCCGCGCCGCCGACCGCAACCCGTACTCCTGGAATATGGACTATTTCGAATACCCGGACGGCTCCGGCTTTGAGGCGCGCTTTTCCGCCTGCGGCATCTGCCAGCTGATGAAAAAGCTGGGGCTGTTCGAGCTCACGCCCGCCCTGTGCCACCTTGACTATGCCATGGCGGAAGCCGGAGGCACAACGGATTTTGTCCGCAAATACACCCTCGCCTCCGGCGGTCCCTACTGCGACTGCGGCTATCATCAAAAAGAAAAGACACGCTAGCGCGTGTCTTCAGCGTGTCAAAAAAGTCTTTTTGCCACGCTGAGGCAGTTTTTCAAACTTTAAAAAAGTTTGAAAAACTGGTTGATTGAACGCGAAAGACACCCCTGATGGGTTTCT
>CALERM010000205.1 GCA_937907715.1 uncultured Clostridia bacterium | reverse complement strand
AAGTTTGAAAAACTGCCGCAGCGTGTCAAAAAGACTTTTTTGACACGCTGAAATGCCCGCAGGCACTGCCTGCGGGCATTTGAGCTGGTTCACTTTTGACCGTTTCGCCGGATCTCGCGCAGAATGCAAAGCCCCATTGCAAGAATCGGAAATAAAACACGCAGGCAGAGAAAACCTGCCGGCTGCAAGCTGAGATTGGCGTCCAGAAGCAGCCCGGCAAGCCACGCCAGAACCGTCCAGACGATTACCTGTAAAACCATCTCAGTTTCCCCTTTCTTTCAGCTCCCAGGGCTTGATGTCCTTCGCCATCTCATACAGCCGCCGGTAGCTGTCATACCGCGTCGGCTCGATCTTTCCCTGCTCCAGCGCCGCGCGGACCGCGCAGTCGGGCTCTTTCAGATGCGCACAGTCGGGAAACTGGCACTTGCCGAGATACGGCGCGAAATCCGAGAATGCCTCTGCAAGCTGCTCTTTCAGCACCAGGTCCATCCGTTCTGTGTCAAAAGACGAAAAACCGGGCGTGTCTGCAACATAGGTGTCGTCTCCCAGCGCGTACAGCTCGATGTGCCGCGTCGTATGCCGCCCTCTTCCGAGCTTTTCCGAAACCTCGCCGACGGCAAGGTGCAGCTTGGGACAGAGTCTGTTTAAAATGCTCGACTTGCCGACGCCGGAGTTTCCGGTGAAAGCAGAGAGCTTGCCGGAGATTGCCGTGCGCAGCTCGTCCATGCCCTCGCCCGTCTCGGCGCTGGTTACAATCACGTGAAAGCCCGCGCGCTCGTAAATTCCGGCAAGAGACGCCCCCGGCTCGAGATCATTCTTGTTCACGCAGATCAGCGGCTCGACCCCCTGCTGCCCGGCAATCGCCAGCACACGGTCGATGAGAAACGGCTCCGTCTGCGGAATCGCGCAGGATGCCAGCAGCACGAGCAAATCGACGTTTGCAACCGCTGGTCGGATAAAACTGTTCCTCCGGGGCAGAATCTCTTCCACCGTGCCGGACTTCCCGTTTCCTGAAATCCGCACAAAGTCGCCGACCAACGGGGAAATGCCCTCCTTGCGGAACCTGCCGCGCGCGCGGCACTCGACCACGCCGTCTTGTGTCTGCACATAGTAAAAGCCGCTGAGCGCTTTGATAATTCTATCGTTCATCGTTCTGCCAATGCATCAAAATCAATTTCCTGCGAATCGTACAGCACGCCGTCGAGATACACGTCGACCGTCTGCACGCCGTTTCCTTCCACTCTAATGGTAACGGTTCTGCCCGGCTGGTCCTCCATGTCCACCGTGAAGGGTCCGACCTGCGTTTCCCCGCCGACCTTAACCAGAATCTCATAGATTCCACTCGAAACTGACGGCATGCGCACGGCGATTTCCGTCTGCACGGGCTCCTGCTTCGGCGTGACCTCCACGCGAATCATCTGCGTGTTGGCAGATGCGTGGCTTTCGCCGAGGGTATTGACAATCTTGCAGAAATAGTACCAGACACCTGCCTTACCCGTGTCGACCTGGCAGGTGGTGTTGTTCTTGTCGCTGCGCGAGACCAGCTCCGCATCGGCAACATTTCCGGACTCGGACACATACCACGCATAGGTCAGCTCGCCGTCGTCCGCGACCTCTGCCTTGACCTGCAGCGTCAGCTCCTCGCCCTGCTCCACCACTGCATCCTGCGAAAGCGTGCGAATGAGCGGCTCCTGCGCCTGCTCAGGTCCTTTCGATGCCTGCAGGTTGATGACCGTTCCGGCTTTGACCTCCTCGCCTGCTTCGATCGACTGGAACGTGACGGTGCCTTCGGGAAGATCACTGTCGACATATTTGATCATACCGTCGCCGAGACCGGCTTCCTGAATGGTGGCAATCGCATCGTCCACATCGGAGCCAATGAGCGTCGGCACCTTCACCAGCTCCACCGGCACGCCGGTTGAGACAACCAGCGTCACGCTCTGCCCATCGGTGAGCGGCTCGTCACGCTCTGGAATCGTGCGGATGATATAGCCTGTGGTGTATACATCACTTTCCTGATATTCCACCGAGATGGAAAGCGTAATGGGAAGGGAATTCAGATAATCCTGCGCGTTTTCCAGCGGCAGGTTTACAAGGTTCGGCATGGTATTGCTTTCAATACCGGTCGAGAGCGTCAGCTCAATTTTGGAGCCGACCTTGACCATCGTGCCTGCGTTCACGCTCTGATCGATCACGTAGCCGCTCTCGTAAGCGTCGCTCGCGCGCCAGTCCGTGACTTCGAAGGTCAGGTCCGGGTACTGGCTCTGGTCGAAGTTCTCGTAGTACTGCCCGATCATCTGCGGCACCTCGACCTCCTCGGTTCGGCTGAACAGGTCCGAGAAGAAATACGAATACAGGAAGTAGCCGATGCCGAGGACCGCCAGCACGATGCACACAATGCCTGCCGTCAGTGCGACGTTTGCGCCTTTTTTTGCGTTCTGGCTCTGCGCGGGAGGCGTGGGCGGCTGCTTTCTTTGCGGAATCGACACCCGGGACGGCTGCTTGCGCTCGCGCCGGGGAAGCTGCTCCGGAAGATAGTCGGGGTCGTTGAGCAGGCGCTCAACATCAAAAGCGTCCTGATCGTCGGTAAAATCAAAAATCACATTTGGATTCTTGCGGAAGATTTCCAGATCTGCCAGCATCCGCGTCGCCGAGGGGTAGCGCTTGGAGATATCCGCCGCCATCGCATGCATGGTAATCTGCTCGAAGCCCTCGGGAATATCTGGGTTTAATTCGCGCGGCATGACCGGCTTGGCGTTGATGTGCTGGATGGCGACGGAAACGGGCGTATCGCCGTCAAAGGGCGGCCGTCCTGTAAGCATCTCATACATCACGACGCCGAGCGAATAGAGGTCCGACCGATAGTCGACCTTACCGCCCTTCGCCTGCTCGGGGGAAATATAGTGGACCGAGCCGAGCGCCTCGCGCGTGAGGGTATTCTGCGCCGAGGAAATACGGGCAATGCCGAAGTCTGCAACCTTGACGCTGCCGTCCTTCAAAATCATGATGTTGTGGGGCTTGATGTCGCGGTGGATGATGCCGCGCGAATGTGCATGCTCGAGCGCCTTGGCAATCTGCGTGGAAAAATGCAGCGCCTCGCGCCAGTTGAGCCTGCCCTTCTGCTCCAGATACTGCTTGAGCGTGATGCCTTCGATCAGCTCCATGACGATGTAGTCGAGGTTGTTGGAGTGCGAGACATCGTAGACGCTCACAATATTCGGGTGTGAAAGCATCGCGACCGCCTGCGACTCGGCATGGAACCGGCGGCGGAACTCCTCATCCTGCGACAGCTCGCGCTTGAGAACCTTTATTGCCACGAGGCGGTTGAGCCGGTTGCAGCGTGCCTTGTAGACAACAGCCATACCGCCCGTACCGATGACCTCGAGAATTTCATATCGATTGTCCAACAGCGTTCCTATGTATTGATCCATAAGATTGCTCCTTCCCTAAACAAGCGCCATTGCGACCGTCACATTGTCCGGCGCGCCGCGATTTTTTGCGATGCGCAGAAGTCTCTGGCAGCAGTCGCTCTTGCGCACACCGTGCGCTACCTCAAACAGCATCTCCTGATCCGCCATCACGTTAGAAAGACCATCGGAGCAAAGAAGCAGGCAGTCGTCGCGATGCAGCCTCTGCAAATAGATATCGCCCTCGACCGAAGGCTCGGTCCCGACGGCTCTTGTAATCACATTTTTTCCGGGGTGGTTTTTCGCCTGCTCCTGCGTCAGCTCGCCGCGCTGGACCATAAATTCCACAATCGAGTGGTCCGTTGTCAGAAGCTGCACGCCCCCGGCAGTAAACAGATACGCCCGACTGTCTCCGACGTTGATAATCACGGCGGTATCCCTGATAATCAGCGCCGCGACGAGCGTCGTGCCCATGCCGGTAAAATCGTCGCTCACCTGCGCCTGCTCAAAAACCGCCTTGTTCGCCAGCTCCAGCGCGCCGCGCAAAACCTCGGCGCCCCGCTCCGGCGTCATGCCGGGTCTCTGGCAGCGGCGCACCTCGTCGGCGAATACATCGACGGCAAGCGAGCTTGCCACGTTGCCGGATTTTGCGCCGCCCATACCGTCGCAGACAATCATCAGCGAACGATCTCTGGAAAAGGACACCATGGCGTAGGAATCCTGATTCTGTTCTCGCAGATTGCCCGGATCGGTCAGTCCCCAAAGCTGCATGGTAAATGCTCCTTTCCGTCGTTACTGTTTCTGTTCGTATTTCCTGCGCAGCTGCCCGCAGGAGGCGTCGATGTCGCTGCCGAGCGTGCGGCGGACCGTGGCGGTGATGCCGTGCGCCTGCAAAATGCTCTGGAAACGGGCGATTGCCTCGCGGGAGCTGGTGTGAAGCCCGGTCTCTGCAACGTCGTTGAGCGGAATCATGTTCACATGCGCGCCCATGCCGGCGAGCTTCTTCGCCAGAAGCTCCGCCTGCTCGGGGCTGTCGCTGACGCCGGAGATCATCGTGTATTCAAAAGACACCCGACGCCCGGTGATCTCAAAATAATCCTTACACGCCGCCAGAAGCTCTTCCACGTTCCAGCGCTTGTTGACCGGCATGATTTTGTTTCTCGACTCGTCGTCCGGCGAGTGAAGCGACACCGAAAGCGTCAGCTGAAGCTTCCGTTCCGCCAGCAGCCGGATTTTGTCGACCAGACCGCAGGTGGACAGGCTGATGTGGCGCATGCCGATGTTCAGTCCATCCGGGTTGTTGACCAGCTCGAGAAACTGCATGACCGCATCAAAATTGTCCAACGGCTCTCCGATGCCCATCAGCACAATGTTGGAAATCGGAAGCCCGGAATCGAGCTGGCTGAACAGCACCTGGTCCAGAAGCTCCGAGGGTCTGAGTCTGCGCACCAGACCGCCGAGCGTCGACGCGCAGAATTTGCAGCCCATCGGGCAGCCGACCTCCGAGGAGATGCAGACGGTGTTACCGTGGTGATACTGCATCACGACGGACTCCACGCAGTTGCCGTCGGACAGCCGCCAGAGATATTTGATTGTGCCGTCCTTTTGGGACACCTGCTTGCGCGCCACCTCCGGCGCAGTGATCTCATAAATCCCGTCCAGCTTCGCGCGCAGCGGCTTGGAGAGATTGGTCATCTCGTCAAAGCTGCGCGCGCCCCGGTGCAGCCAGGTAAAGACCTGCTTTGCGCGGAACTTCGGCTCTCCCAGCGCGGAAAACGCCTGCTCGATCTGGGAAAGGCTCATGGATTTGAGATCTTCTTTCATACGTTCTTCCTCAGTTTACAGATAAAAAAGCCGTCGGCTTCATGCAGGTGCGGATAAAGCGTCAACATCCCATCAGTCTGTGCATTCAGCTCCGCCGGAAGCGCAAATACCTCCGGGCAGAACTCCGGATGGCGCGCCAGAAAGGCGTTTGCCACATCCTCATTTTCGCGCCTTAAAACCGTACACGTGCTGTAGACCAGCACGCCGCCGGACTTTACATACCGGCTCACATTTTCCAGAATCGCCGCCTGCACCTGCGGAAGACGCTCCGTCGGCGCAAGATCCTTATACCGGATATCCGGCTTTTTGCGGATCACGCCGAGCCCCGAACACGGCACGTCCGCAATCACCACGTCAAAGCCCGCTTCAAAGTCCGGCTCAAACTGCGAAGCGTCCGCCTGCCGCGCATGGATAATCGAAATACCCAAACGCTCGGCGCCCTTTTCGATCAGGGAAACCTTGTGCGCATGAATGTCGCACGAGGTGACGCTTCCCTCGTTCTGCATCGCAATCGCCGCGGCAAAGCTCTTTCCGCCCGGCGCGGCGCAGCAATCGAGCACCCGCATCCCCGGCGCCGCGCCCGCCGCCATCGCCGCAAGTCTTGCCGAAGGGTCCTGCACATAGACCCTGCCGGAGGAAAAAAGCTCCAGCTGTGCCAGGTTTCCCGTTCCGCGCACCAGATAGCAGCCGCTCAGCCACGGGTGCTTCTTGAAGGCAACACCCAACTGCGTCAGCGCCTGCTCTGCCTCCTGCGCATTTGATAAGAGCGTGTTGACCTGCAAACAGGTCGCGGCAGTCTCATTGTCCGCGCGCAAAAACGCCTCGATCTGGTCTTCTCCGACGCTCTGCCGGAGCAGCTCCACCAGCGCCTGCGGGTGGCTGTAGCGCGTGGCAAGATCCTCCGGCTGGCGCAGGCTCTGCTTCTGCCGCGACAGCGCGCGCAGGCAGCCGTTGGTCATACCGGCGGCCTTCTTGTTTACATAATGTTTTGTCTGTTCGACCGCCTCATTGACCGCCGCCGAGTCCGGGATTTTATCCAGCAGCAGAATCTGATACGCGCCGAGCCTTAAAATATCAAGCATCACGGGCTGCAGCCTGGACATCGATCCGCTGACGACCTGCGAAAGATAAAAATCCAGCAGCAGCCGGTTCTGCATCACGCCGTAGACCAGCTGAGACGTCAGCGCCGCATCGCGCCGGTCCAGCCTGTCGCGCTGCACATATTCCTTTAAAATGCCGTCTGACCACGCGCCCTGCCGTCTTGTGGCAATCAGCGCGGTCAGCGCCGTCGTTCTGGCGTCCATAGCTCTCCCTCCGGACGCCGGAATGCGTCCATTTATAGTTTGATCGGATGACCGTTGAAGTAGGCGCTTGCCGCCATGCGCTTGCCGCCTTCTGCCTGCAATTCGGTGATGACCAGCACCTCGCCGCCTCCGCAGGCAACCTCCAGCCCCCGTTTGGTGAGCGCCAGAAGCGTACCCGGCGCCTTGTCGGTCGTCTTTTCCGTTTTCTCCACACGGAAAATTTTGAACGTATTGCCGTCCAGCTCCGCCGTTGCAACGGGCCACGGAATCAGCCCGCGCACGTGATCAATCACATACTGCCCGCACTCGCTCCAGTCAATCGGGCTCATCGCCTTCGAGAGCATCGGCGCGTAGGTCGCTTTGCTTTCCTCCTGCGGCGTTCTTTTTGCCGTACCTGCTTCAATCGCGCGCGCCGTGTCGCAGGCAAGCGCTGCCGCAATGTGAGACAGACGCCCCATCAGCTCGCTCGTCGTCTCCATGGGATCAATCGGCGTTTTACGGATTTCAATGATATCGCCCTCGTCCATGCCGGCAGTCAGATACATCGCCGTCACACCTGTTTGGGCGCAATGGTTCAGAATCGACCACTGCACCGGACCTGCGCCGCGCAGCTCCGGCAGGATGCTCGCATGCATGTTGATGCAGCCGTATTTCGGAATGTCCAGCACCCGCTGCGGCAGAATCTTTCCATATGCCACAACGATAATCAGATCCGGTGCCAGCGCTTTGAGCTGCTCAACAACCGCATCGTCTTTGAACGTCTGCGGCTGCACCACCGGCAGCCCCACCGAAACGGCGTATGCTTTGACCTCGGAGTAAATCAGCTTCATACCCCGATTTTTGGGAGTATCGGGCTTTGTATAGACCGCTGCAATGTCAAAGCCCTCGGTGTAGAGCTTTTCCAGACACACCTTCGCGATCTCGGGCGTTCCCATGTAGACAATTCTCATGCCCCGGTCTCCTCGCCTTCCTCTGCTTCCTGCTCCTGCTTCAGAAGCTCGTCCAGTTCCTCCTGCGTGAGCATCCTTTCGGCAAACTCGGTGTACATGTGTCCGTCCAGATGGTCGATCTCATGCAAAAAGCAGCGCGCGGTCAGGTCCTCTCCCTCATACTCATACCAGTCGCCGTGGCGGTCCTGCGCGCGGATCTTCGCATATTCCGGGCGCGTAACCAGTCCCCACTTGCCGGGAAGGCTCAGGCAGCCCTCGATGCCGGTCTGCTCCTCTTCGCTGAGCTCTACGATCTCGGGGTTGACCAGTTCCCAGTCCTCGCCCTCGGTGTTGACAATCACCACACGGCGCAGAACGCCGATCTGCGGTGCGGCAAGTCCCACGCCGTTCGCGTCGTGGAGCGTCTCGATCATATCGTCGATCAGCTGCGAAAGCCGGTCGTCAAATTTGGTAACCGGGCGGCAGACCTTGGTAAGAACCGGGTCTCCGACCGTAACAATCTTGCGAAGTGCCATGTATAATCCCCTCAATCATATGAATTGACGTCGGCGTAGGCATTTACGCCGCGGTTTTGTTTCTCTTTTGCAAACGTGCGCAGCTCCTGCGCCAATAATAGCCGCAGCGGCTTCGTATTTTTTGCCGCCAGCGTCAGCCGGTAGCGGTAGGTATAGTTGATCTTTGCCACCGCACACGGCGCAGGTCCCAGCAGCGTCGCGGGGAAGTCAGCGAACGCCTGTGATTGCAGCTGCGCGCGCAGCCGGTTTCGAAAGCGTATCGCCGCCTGCACGACCTGATCTTCGTAAAGCCCTGTAAAGGTAAGGAAGAAAAGATCCTGAAACGGCGGGCAGCCGTGCAGCTGCCGGATCGCAATCTCCAGCTCATAAAAGGCGTCGTAGTCCTGCTGCGCCGCGAGCCGGATGACCGGATGCTCCGGCGTCATGGTCTGAATCAGCGCCAGCCCTTCCTTTTCACCGCGTCCGGCTCTGCCGGCAACCTGCGTGATGAGGCTGAACGTCGTCTCGGCGGCGCGGTAATTGCTCACGTACAGGCTTATATCCGCGTCCAGCACGCCGACCAGCGTCACGTTTTCAAAATCCAGTCCCTTGCTGACCATCTGTGTGCCAAGAAGAATCGGAATCTTTTCCGTCTCAAAACGCCGCAGCAGCAGCTCATGACTGTCGCGCGCCGTGACAGTGTCTGCGTCCATCCGCAAAACCGGCGTATCCGGAAAAATCCAGTGCAGCTCCTGCTCGATTTTCTGTGTGCCGCTGCCGACGGGCTTGAGCGCGCCGCCGCATTTCTCGCACCGCGCCCGCGCAGGCTCGGTGTAGCCGCAGTAGTGGCAGACAAGGCGCTGATTGACCGAGTGATAGGTCAGATGCACACTGCACCGCGGACAGGTCGGCACATCGCCGCACTCCACACAGACCAGATACCGGCTGTTGCCGCGCCGATTGAGAAAGAGAATCGACTGCCTGCCGGCGATGATATTGTCCCGCAGCCGCTCTTCCAGCGGCAGGCTGATTGCCGTGGCGTTCCCCTGCCGGATTTCCTGCTTGAGATCGACAATCTGCGTCTGCGGCAGCGACTTTTCGTTGTAGCGCTTTTTCAGCGTATACAGGCAATAATCCCCGCATTTCGCTCTGTACATACTCTCGACCGACGGCGTCGCCGAGCCGAGCAGCACCAGCGCGCCCGCCTTTGCCCCGCGGTAGAGCGCAATTTCTCTTGCGTGGTAGCGGGGGGAATTTTCGGATTTATACGTATGCTCCTGCTCCTCATCCAGGATGAAAAGCCCGGGATTCTGCACGGGGGCAAACACAGCAGAGCGTGTGCCGACGACGACGCGCGCCTGTCCTGACTGAATCCTGCGCCACTGCGCAAAGCGCTCGGAGATGCGAAGGCTTGAGTGAAGCACCGCGACAGTTTCTCCAAAATGCGCCGAAAGTCTTCCCAGAAGCTGCGGCGTCAGAGAAATCTCCGGCACGAGCAGAATGGCGCTCTTGCCCTCTTGCAGCGCCTCATAGATCAGGCGGATATAGACGGCGGTTTTTCCGCTTCCGGTCACGCCGTATAAGAGCGCCGCGCCTGGCTTTTGCCCCTGCATCTGCAGGCGAAGCCCGTCAAACGCCGCCTGCTGTTCGTCGTTTAAAACCGGCGGCTGCGCCGATTGCTCAGCGGGGCTCAAAAGCTCCGGCTGCACCTCCTGCTCCCAGAGCGTAATCAGCCCCAGCTTTTCCAGCCGCGAGAATGTAGAAGAAGACGCGCCGGTAAGCTCTGTCAGCTCGCGGCAGGCGCATTCTCCCGCTGCACCGAGCAGTTCCAGAACCGCCGCCTGCACAGGCGCGGTGCGCTTTTTCTTTTCCGCGTAACGCGCCGCCTCCTCGGGCGCGGCGATTGCGGCAAATTTCTGCTTGCGCGCGCCCGGCTTCTGCGTCAGCTCCAAATCGTTTTCAATGAGCTTTCTGGATACCAGCCAGCCAAGCGCCGACTGTGCCTGCTGCCGGTCTGCCATCTGGTTTAACAGCGCAGCTTCTGGTGCGCTTGCGCCAAAATCCTCCAGCAGCTGCATGAGCATAAGCTCCGTCTCGCGCCCGCGGCAGGTTTCCCGCCAATCAGAAGCGTCCTCGCGGATGCGGTAGATTTTTTCCTGCCGGAACCAGAGCCCGGCCGGCAGAATTGCCTTCACCGCGTCATAATACGTACAGAAATACCGCTCCCGGACAAATGCTGCCAGCCGCAGCTGTTCGTCCGTCATCACAGGCGCATCGTCGAGCGCCTGTTCGACCGCCTTGAGCTTGTCTTCGTTTCCCGCCTGCACACCCAGCACGATTGCCTCCGTGCGGCGGTTCGCCCTGCCGAACGGAACAACCACACGCATGCCGGGCAAAAGCTGCATACTCTGCGGGATGCGATAGGAATACGGCTGATCGATGGCAAAAATCGCGCAGCTCACTGCGACCTGTGCAATCATTGTCATCCCCTGCCTTTCCCAAAAACAAGCGCGAAGGCGTAGGCAGATGCCTGCGCCTTTGCAGTCAGCTCTTTACTTGCGGTATTTTTCCTTGAGCGTTGCGGTCAGTTCGCCTCTGGCGACCTCGTTGATGGCGATGGTCACGGGCTTGTCCGTCAGCGGCTCGTGGGTCATTTCCGACTCAATGGAAAGCTGGCGGGCGCGATGCGCCACAACATTGACCAGCAGATAGCGGCTGTCGACATGTTTGAGTAATTCACTCATTGCGGGGTAGAGCATGATAGTTCCTCCTTGATCAAATGGATACGCTCCATGGTTTTACATTTTTCCGCCAGCATGATGGCGCGAAGCTCCTCGCTGGCGCGGGTAATATCGTCGTTGACGACAATATAATCGTAGTTTACCGCCTGGCTGCATTCCCAGCGCGCGCGCTCCAGGCGCTCTTCCATGAGCCCCGGCGCAACGTCTCCGCGGTGAATCAGACGCTTGCGAATCACGTCGAACGACGGCGCAGTCACAAACACCAGCACCGCATCGTCCGGCAGGCGCTTTTTGATTTTGAGCGCACCGACAACCTCGACGTCCATCACAACATCCACGCCGTTTTCAATCGCCTCGCGAATGGGCTGAAGCGGCGTTCCATAATAGTTGCCGACATACTCGGCATATTCCAGCAGCGCGTCGCTTGCAATCAGCTCTTCAAAGCGCGCGCGGGAAACAAAATAATAGCTCTTGCCGTCGACCTCGCCGGGTCTGATCGGGCGAGAGGTTGCCGATACAGAATACTGCACCGTTTTGCATCTGTCAATAATGGTGTTGAGCAGCGTGTTTTTTCCGACGCCGGACGGACCGGACACCACGAACAGTTTTCCCTTCATCCTTCCGTCTCCTCCGGTTCCGGCTTTTCTTCCATCCGCGCGGATAGAATCTCCGGCGAGACGGACGAGAGAAGGACATGGTCGGTGTCCATCAGCAGAACCGACTTTGTCTTTCTTCCGAACGAGGCGTCAATGAGCATGCCGCGCTCGCGCGCCTCCTGAATGAGTCTTTTGATTGGGGCAGACTCCGGCGCAATCACCGCAAGCACGCGCTCGGCGCAGACCGTGCTTCCAAAGCCGATGCTGATAAGCTTCATGCCGCGCCTCCGTCACTCGATGTTCTGCGTCTGCTCGCGGATTTTTTCCAGCTCCGCCTTGATTTCGACCACCGTTCTCGCCTGCTCCAGATCATTGCCCTTCGAGCCGATGGTGTTTGCCTCGCGGTTAAATTCCTGCAGCAAAAAGTCGAGCTTTCTGCCGATGGCGCCGCCGGCTGTGAGCATGGCGTCCAGCTGCGACAGATGGCTTCTCAACCGGACCGTCTCCTCGTCGACGGCGATCTTGTCCGCGTAAATGGCAGCCTCCTGCAAAATGCGCCCTTCGTCAATATTGGTGTTCTGCAGAACCTCCTGCATCTTCTGCGTCAGGCGGCTGCGGTACTCGCAGAGCGTTACGGGGCTTCTCGCCTCGACCTTCTCCACCAGAGCCAGAACCGTCCTGGCGCGGCTTCTCAAATCCTGCTCCAGCACCGCGCCCTCGAGCGTGCGCATGGCGGAGAACTTGGACAGCGCCTGCGAAACGACGGAAAGAATCTCCTGCGTCGCCTGCTGCTCATCCTCCTCCTGCTTCTCGACGACAAAGATGTCGGAAAAGCGCGTGAGGCTGGAAACGGAAATGTCGTCTTTTACTTCGTAGTCCTTCGCAATGGTCTTCATTGCCGAAAGATAGCCCTCCAGAACCGGGCGGTTGAGCGAGATTTTCATATCGCTTCCGGCTGTAACGTTGACGCTGATGAACACGTCCACCTTGCCGCGCGAAATTTCCTCTTTGACCTTTGCCTTCACGCTGTCCTCAGCAAAACCGAAAACACGCGGCAGCTTGACGCTGCAGTCGAGATAGCGGTTGTTGACCGAGCGGATTTCCACGGTAATCTCACGGTTTTCAAAGGTCTGTACGGCTCTTCCATAGCCGGTCATGCTTTTTATCACGGTAACATCTCCAGTTTGTATTTTTCGCCGAAAAAGCGGCGTTCGCGTGTCAAAGTTTTTCCTACTTCACGGCTTCGAGCACCACGACGATCTTGTAATCGTCGCCGATGACGCCTGCGTCGGGGTAGCCGTCAATGTAGATGGTCACGGGAACCTGATAGGTGCCTGCCTGCGTATACTCCGAAAGGTCTGCCACCACGCGCAGGTTGTTTGCCGCAATTCTGTCAATCTCGGTATTCGATGCGCGCACGGTCGTCTGCACCAGCTGCGTGATGCTTCTGGCGTCAAAGCCGTCGGGTGCGTTGATGAAGGCGATGTTTGTCGCGCCGATGACCTTCGTCCGCTTATTTTTGATCTTGATGGTCACGGTCGCGGTTTCTTCGCCGGACACGTTCTTCGCGTCGTTTGGAATCTTGATGTCGAACGACAACACGGCGTTGTTATCCGTCGCACCGAGATCGACGTTCCCGAGGACAATCATGTTCACGCTGTCCAGCACCGTCGCGTCGCCCGCAAGGGTAATGGATTTCGGGTCAATATCCACATCCGCGTCCGCGCCGGTTGCGCCGCCGCCGTCGATGAAGTTTACAGAGAGCGGCACCTGCTTGTATTTGACCACGTCAAGCTCGACCTCGATGGAATCGACGTCCGTCGTCAGGTCCGTTGTATCGACCGCGTTGCCGTCAGCGTCCACAAGCGTATAATCGACGCTCTCGGTAATGTTCTTATCCACGTTCGTCCGGCTCATGACGATCTGCGCGCAGGAAATCGTCGATACGATGGACTCGGGACCTTCTACCGTCACGGTGTCGTAGTCGAAGCTCGTCGATTCCAGCAGATACCCTTCCGCCACTTCGACGCCCGTAAAGTCGCCGCGCACCTCAATCTCGCGCCGCGCAAGCTTTTCGACCTGAATGGTGATGACGGACGGATTGCGGTCCGTGTCCTGCACCGCAGACGCCTGCACGGCGTTCGGCAGCGTCAGCTGATAGGTCAGCTGGTATTCCTTCGCGCTGCGGACCTTGGACACGTCCACAACGGCGGAAATTTCGTCCTTATACTGTTCGAGCTTCTTGAGATCGGTATTTTTCCCGTAGAAATGCACGCTCACCATGTCGGTGTAGTCGCCCTTGATGACGAGCCCCTGATCCTCGCGCAGAACCTCCTGCCCGGAAAACGTCACGGGGATGTCGGAGATGATGGTGTCGCCGTCGGGGTTCACCACCGTCACCACATACACCCACAGACAGATTGCCGCCAGCAGGGAAATCGCCATGGTAATGAGTTTACTTCTTTTCATTTTGTTCCTGCCTCGTTTTGAAATGACTCATAAACCAGCTCTTCACCGGACTGCTCTTGGTTTCCGGCTCGGAAATCAGCTCGTTCGTCAGAAGCTTTTCGAGCGTCTGCGGCGCAAGATGGCGCTTGAGCATACCGCCGATGGCGACCGAGATGGTGCCCGTCTCCTCCGAGACGATCACGACCACGGCGTCGGAGACCTCGCTGGTGCCGATGCCTGCGCGGTGGCGCGTGCCGATGTCGCCGGGAAGGTGTGTGTTTTCAGACAGCGGCATCACACAGCCTGCCGCTGCCACGCGGCTTCCGCGGACAATCACGGCGCCATCGTGCAGTGGAGAGTTCTTGAAAAACAGGTTTCGCAGCAGCTGGTCTGTGACCTTGGCGTCGATGATTGTACCAGTCTTGAAATACTCGTCAAGCGGCATGCTGCGCTCGAAGATCAGAAGCGCACCGACCTTTTGCTTCGACATAACATCGCATGCGGCTACGGTCGCTTCAATCGCCTGCTGCTCGGGCGAGACAGCGCCGCTGCTGCTGATCAGGTTTGAGAAAAATCTGCCGCCAAAGCGCTCGAGCATCCGCCGCAGCTCCGGCTGGAACATGATGACGAGCGCAATGACACCGATCTCAAGGATATTACTGAGAATCCAGTTGAGCGTGTAGAGCTTGAAGATTTCCGTCAGTCCCGTCACCATCAGCAGAAGCAGAATGCTTCTGGCTATGTGCGCCGCGCTTGTCGAATGAATCAGACGCATGACGGTGTAGAACAGAAATGCAACAATTAAAATATCAATAATATCGTTAACCCCGATCTGGGGGATACGGTTCCAGAATTCCTGAAAAAATGTGCGTATCGCGGTCATAGATGCCACTCCTGCTGATACTTATAATTATTGTGATTATACTCCAAATCGGCGCGCAGTGCAAGTGGCGAAGCGGAAAAAATGAAGTTCTCTCAGGAAGACAGGACACGCGCCAGCTCGCGCACCTCGCGTGCGGTGTTGAAAACGGAAAAACCGGCGCGAACAGTGCCGGATTGCAGCGTCCCTGCCGACTCATGCGCCAGCGGCGCGCAGTGAAGCCCCGCACGAAGCGCAAAGCCCTGCCGGGAAAGTCTGGCAGCGGTTTGCTCCACATCCTCGCGTTCGAGCAGAAACGACACCACGCCGGTCTGCGCCGTCCCATGAAAGACGCGCACTCCCGGAATTGCTTCCAGATCGGCAGTCAAGAGCTGTGCGAGCATTTTTTCGTGCGCAGCAATCTGCGAAAGCCCCATGCTTCTGACGAACCGCACCCCCTCGTGCAGCGCGCAGATGCCCGGTACATTGTGCGTGCCCGCCTCGCCTGCGTCCGGGGTAAACTCCGGCATCTGCGCGCGCTCCGATAAGCTCCCCGTCCCGCCGGCGAGCAGGGGCTTGAGTGCATGCCCGCAGACCAGAACCCCCGTCCCCTGCGGACCGTAGAGCGACTTGTGCCCCGGCATGCACAAAAATGCCGCATGAAGTCTTCTCAAAGACACCGGCAGAATCCCCGCTGACTGCGAGCAATCGAGAATCAGCGGCACCTCCCGCTCGCGGCACAGCGCCGCAATTTCCTCCACCGGCAGAACATAGCCGAACACGTTCGAAACATGTGTGCAGACGACCGCCTTTGTGTTCTCCGTGATTGCTGCGCGGAAGCCCCCGATCGTATCGTCCGGGTCAAACAGCCGCCGTCCCGCAACGCGGACCTCAGCGCGCAGCTGGTTGAGCGGTCTCCACACCGCGTTATGCTCGAAGCCGGAGATCACGACCTCATCGCCCGCGGACGCCACCGACCGGATGGCAAGATTCAGCGCATGCGTGGCGTTCATGGTGAAGACGACGTTCTCCGGCTTCGCCTCAAAAAGCGCCGCCAGCTCCTGCCGGCAGGCATAGACTGCGTCGGAGGCAAGCATCGCCGGTCTATGTCCGCCGCGCCCGGGGCTTGCGTAATGCTCCATCGCATATAACAGCGCCTTTTTTACCTGCGGCGGCTTTTGCAGCGTCGTCGCTGCCGCGTCAAAATAGATCATGCCCCGCCTCCTCTACAAAGCCGTTGTCAAACTGCCGGAATACCCGGCGAAAGCGCACGCCATGCTCCAAAAAAAGCGAAAGTGCGTCTGCGCCGTCTGCGCCGTCTATTTCCAATACATATCCGCAGCCCTGCTCGGCAACCAGCTTCGGCGCGCGCGCCAGAACCGCAAAAATTCCTGCATTCTGCAAAACGCTCCGCCCGTCCTGCGCAGCCGTCAGAGAGCGGAACGAGAAATCATACACAAACATCGCGAACTCCTCCTCAGCCCATCGTATGCACCCGCATATTTTTTTGACACGGTCCGCGCCCGTTCGCACCGGTTTTGCATATTGTGCATATTTTTGCAGGAAGTTTCCGTTAAGACTTGACAAGATTCTCCGGTTTTGTATAATAAGAAACAGTTGTGATAGAGGTTGCGCACAGCATGAGTCGCGTCCGCAAATCCGGCAGGAACCGGGGACGCAAAAGGGCTGCGCGCCGAAGATGGGCGATGCCGTTCCTGCGGGCGCCGGTCTGGGACGCAGGAGAATATCCTGCGGACTGTCGCGAAAGCGGAGCGCTGTCATGTCGTCTTTACAGGATTTTCTGTTGCGTCATGATGCTGTCATGACGCAATTTTTGTTTTGTGAAGGAGATAAAACCATGAAGAAGAACACCTCGCATACGCTTGTGCGCATCATCGTCATTGCGGCGATGCTGGTGCTTGTTGTCGCTGCGGCAATCCAGTGCGCCAACGGCAAGTCCCTTGCCGAGACGGCATGGTCGCTGCTGCCGCCCGTCATCGCCATCGTTCTGGCGTTGGTCAGCAAGGAGGCATACAGCTCGCTGTTCATCGGCGTTGTCGTCGGCGCGCTGTTCACCACGAACTTCACCCCCGTCGCCGCGCTCGACGCCGTCGTCAACGATGGTCTGATTGCCGCGATTGCAGATAACGCCGGCATTTTTCTGTTCCTCGTCCTGCTCGGCATCATCGTCGCGCTCGTGAACGCCGCGGGCGGCTCGGCCGCCTTCGGCCGCTGGGCAGAAACCCATATCAAAACGCGCGTCGGCGCGCAGTTTGCAACGTTCATCCTCGGCGTTCTGATTTTCATCGACGACTATTTCAACTGTCTGACCGTCGGCTCCGTCATGCGCCCGGTTACGGACGGTCACAAAATCTCCCGCCCGAAGCTCGCTTACCTGATCGACGCTACTGCGGCGCCCGTGTGCATGATCGCGCCGATCTCCTCCTGGGCAGCCGCCGTTTCCTCGACCGCCGAAGGTCTCAACACCGGCATGAGCGGCATCGAGCTTTTCATCCGCGCCATTCCCTACAACCTGTACTCGCTCATGACCTTTGTCTTCATCATCGCCATCATCCTGATGAAGTTTGACTTCGGTCCCATGAAGCAATATGAAAAGGAAGCAGCCTCCGGCGATCTTTCCGCGCTGGAAAGCGAGGAGGGCGAAGATATTAACCCCAAGGGACATCTGCTTGACCTCATTCTTCCGGTCGTCGTTCTGATTATTACCTGCACCATCGGCATGGTTTACGTCGGCGGCTTCTTCGGTGTCGACGCCTGGGGCGGCACGGACTGCGCGGGCGACTTCATCGGCGCTTTCGGCAACACCAATGCCTTCATCGGTCTTCCCTGGGGCGGCATCATCGCCCTCGTTCTGACGGTCATTTACCTCGTTGCGCGCAAGGTGATCACCTTCCAGCAGGCGATGGAGTGCGTCCCCAAGGGCTTTATCGCCATGATTTCCCCGATTCTGATTCTGACGCTTGCCGTCAGCCTCAAGGCGATGATCAACTCCCTCGGCGCAAGCGTATACGTGCAGGCGCTCATGTACTCCGCCTCAAACTTCCTTTACAGCCTCCTGCCGGCAGTCATCTTCCTTGTCGCCTGCGTTCTCGCCTTCGCCTCCGGCACCTCGTGGGGTACGTTCGGCATTCTGATTCCGGTCGTCACTGCCGTCTTCCCGACGGACAGCCCGCTTCTGATCATCGGCATCTCCGCCTGCTGCGCGGGTGCGGTCTGCGGTGATCACTGCTCGCCCATCTCGGATACTACAATCATGGCGTCCGCCGGCGCGCAGTGCAACCACCTGACCCACGTCTCGACGCAGCTCCCCTACGCTGTAACGGTAGCGAGCGTTTCCTTTGTCGGCTTCATCGTCGCGGGCTTCGTGCAGAACGTCTATGTGACCCTCGCAGTCTCCACGGCTCTGATGCTTGCCGTTCTCTTCTCGCTTCGCAGTCTGGAAGCGAGAAAGGACCGCATGGCAGGTTGAGCAAAGAAAAAATAATCTGCATATAGAAACCCTCCGTATGGCG
>CALERM010000204.1 GCA_937907715.1 uncultured Clostridia bacterium | reverse complement strand
AGGGGAAGCAATATGGAAATCAGGACAGCGGAGATATCGGATCTGGACGCGATTGCGTGTGTGGAGGCAGAATGCTTTCCGCAGGCGGAGGCGGCGACAAGAGAAGACTTTGAAAAACGTCTGGCGGCGTATCGGAATCACTTCTGGCTGCTGCTTGACGCAGGAAAGCTTGTTTCCTTTGTCGACGGCATGGTGACGGATCAGGAGGATCTGACAGACGATTTATATGAAAATGCGCAAAAGCACGATGAGGCGGGCGCCTGGCAGATGATCTTCGGTGTCAATACGATTCCGGAATACAGAGCCCGCGGCTGCGCGGGGGAGCTGATAAAGCGCGCGATTCTAGACGCACGCCAGCAGGGAAGACGCGGGCTGGTGCTGACATGCAAGGACCGGCTGCTGGCGTATTACGCGAAATTCGGCTTTGTCAATGAGGGCGTTTCCGTCTCCACACACG
Organism: uncultured Clostridia bacterium; assembly: GCA_937907715.1. Taxonomy (GTDB): domain Bacteria; phylum Bacillota; class Clostridia; order Oscillospirales; family Oscillospiraceae; genus CAG-170. The sequence continues at coordinate 2,919 of CALERM010000204.1, read as the reverse complement.
GAGGCGCCGTCTGGTATCAGATGCGTTTGACGTTCTGAGACTGAAAAAGGACCTGACAACAGGATGCCCCGGATGCGGTTTTTTCTGCATCCGGGGCGTTATTTGTCTATTTTAGGCGGGAGTAGTTTACATAAATCTGAACGGTTGCTCTGTCAAGGAAAAGATATGAAAAAAGCTGCACAAAAATGCAGCAAAAGAATTGACGGAATCAACGAAATATGTTATCATGTAAGTCCATAATGTCGGAGTGTGGCAATTGCCATCTCCACCCTTATCTGACTTGATTATAGCACCGGATGGGCGGGAGCGCAAGCAGTGTGGCGGAAGAAACAACCAACTCTTCCGGGCGTATCGTTAAAAACACAGAACCAAAAGAAAGGCTGTGAGGTAATAGAATGGCGAAGATTCAAGACGTCATGCTGGGCAAGACGATGAGAAAGAGTTTTGCAAAGCACGACAAGGTCCTGGCAATCCCCAACATGCTCAAAATCCAGAAGGATTCCTACAACTGGTTCCTCGACGAGGGACTGCGCGAGGTTTTCCGCGACGTCGACACCATCACCGACTACACGGGCAATCTCGAACTGAGCTTCCTGGACTACAGCATGAACGAGCCTCCGAAGTACACGGTAGAAGAGTGCAAGGAGCGCGACGCAACGTTCGCAAAGCCCATCAAGGTCCGTGTGCGGCTGCACAACAAGGAGACCGACGAGATCAAGGAGCAGGAAATCTTCATGGGCGACTTCCCGCTCATGACCAACGGCGGCACCTTTGTCATCAACGGCGCAGAGCGCGTGATCGTCTCGCAGATCGTCCGCAGCCCCGGCATGTACTACGGCGACGAGGTGGACAAGGCCGACCAGCACATCTACTCCGCGACGGTCATTCCGTACCGCGGCGCATGGCTGGAGTATGAAACGGACCTCAATAACGTCTTCTATGTCCGCATCGATAAAAACCGCAAGATCCCCATCACGTGCCTCATCCGCGCCCTCGGCATCTCCACCGACGCGCAGATCAAGGAGGTCTTCGGCGAGGACCCGCTTCTGAACGCGACGCTGGAAAAGGACACCTGCCGCACGCGCGAGGAATCGCTGCTTGAAATCTATCGCAAGCTCCGTCCGGGCGAGCCGCCCACAGTCGAAAGCGCGGAGAGCTATCTCGACGCTCTGTTCTTCGACGCGCGCCGCTACGACGTTTCCAAGGTCGGTCGCTACAAGTTCAACAAGAAGATGGACATCTGGAGCCGCCTTTCGGGGCAGACGCTGGCAAAGCCTGTGACCGACCCCATGACGGGCGAGATCATCGCCATGCCGGGCGATGTCATCTCCAGAAACAAGGCGCATGAAATCTCCGACCGCGGCGTCAACGAGGCAATCATCGATGTCGACGGCAGAGAGGTCAAGGTCTTCTCCAACGGCATGGTCGATATGGCAAAGTTCGTGGACTTCGACCCCAAGCAGTACGGCATCAAGGAAAAGGTCTGCTTCTCGGTGCTGCGCGAGATGCTCCAGACGGTCCCGGCAGACGGCTGGGAGGAGGCAATCAACGAGCGCCGCGAGGACCTCATTCCGAAGCACATTACAAAAGACGATATTTTCGCGTCCATCAACTACCTCTGCACGATGGTGCAGGGCGCGGGCACGAAGGACGACATTGACCATCTGGGCAACCGCCGGCTTCGCTGCGTGGGAGAGCTGCTGCAGAACCAGTTCCGCGTCGGCTTTACCCGCCTCGAACGCGTCATCCGTGAGCGCATGACCATTCAGGATCTCGATGTGGTCACGCCGCAGAGCTTAATTAACATCCGTCCCGTGACGGCGGTTATCAAGGAATTCTTCGGCTCGAGCCCGCTGTCGCAGTTCATGGACCAGAACAACCCTCTGGCAGAGCTGACGCACAAGCGCCGTCTGTCCGCACTCGGTCCCGGCGGTCTGTCGAGAGAGCGCGCGTCGTTCGACGTGCGTGATATTCACTACACGCACTACGGCCGTATGTGCCCGATTGAGACGCCGGAAGGTCCGAACATTGGTCTGATCAACTACCTCGCGTCCTACGCGAAGATCAACGAATACGGCTTCATCGAAGCGCCCTTCCGGAAGGTTGACAAGGCAACCGGCAAGGTCACGAACGAGGTCGAGTACATGACCGCGGACGTCGAGGACGATTACTACGTCGCGCAGGCGGCAGAGCCGCTGGACGAGGAAGGCAAGTTCGTCAACGCACGTGTTACCTGCCGTCACCGCGACGAGATTATCTCGGTCGAGCGCGAGCTGATCGACTACGTCGACGTGGCGCCCAACATGATGACCTCCATTGCAACCGCGTTCATCCCGTTCCTCGAAAACGACGACGCGAACCGCGCGCTGATGGGCGCGAACATGCAGCGTCAGGCGGTGCCTCTGATGGTCACTGAAGCGCCGATCGTCGCAACCGGCATCGAGCATAAGTGCGCGGTCGACTCCGAGGTCTGCATCACCGCAAAGGGTCCCGGCGTCATCACAAGAGTTTCGGCAGACAGCCTGTCCGTGCGCTATGACGACGGCAACACCGCCGACTATACGCTTACCAAGTTTGCACGCTCCAACCAGGGCACCTGCATCAACCAGCGTCCGATCGTCTCGGTCGGCGAGCGCGTGGAGGAAGGACAGGTCATTGCAGACGGTCCTGCCTGCTCGCAGGGCGAAATTGCCCTCGGCAAGAACGTCCTGATCGGCTTCATGACCTGGGAAGGCTACAACTACGAGGACGCGATTTTGCTGAACGAACGGCTCGTGCGCGAGGACGTGTTCACCTCCATCCACATTGAAGAATATGAAACCGAGTCCAGAGACACCAAGCTCGGACCGGAAGAGATTACGCGTGATATCCCGAACGTCGGCGAGGATACCCTCAAGGACCTCGACGAAAACGGCATCA
>CALERM010000203.1 GCA_937907715.1 uncultured Clostridia bacterium | reverse complement strand
AGAAGCGCGCCCGAAAAGCCCAGCTCCCGGCAGATTTCCAGCGCGTCACCGATAAAATTAGAGGTAAGGACCGCCGTTCTGGGGTCCAAGCCGATGCAGGCGCGAATATAGTCTGCGCCGTAGTTTCCGGGCGTGAGCAGTACGTAATTTGCACCGGTTTCGCGCCGCTGGCGCAGCTCGACGCGGATGGTATCGACCAGCGCCTGCTCGCTCATGGGCTCGACGATACCGCTTGTCCCCAGAATGGAAATGCCGCCGGTGATGCCGAGGCGGGGATTGAACGTCTTTTTGGCGAGACGCTCTCCGTCCGGGACGGAGATGATGACCGAAATGCCGCCGTGGTAGTCGCAGAGCCTGCAGACCTCGCGGACGTTTTCTTCGATCATGCGCCGGGGCACCGAGTTGATGGCGGCGGCGCCCACGCTCTGGTCGAGTCCGCGCTTTGTGACTCTGCCGACGCCGAAGCCGCCGTCGATGAGAACGCCGGGGGCGTCCGCTTTTCGGACGCTTGCGAAAATGAGCGTGTCTCGCGTGGCGTCCGGGTCGTCGCCGCTGTCTTTTCGGATGGCGCAGGAAACACAATCAGGACTCTGCGTGATTTCCAGCACGGAAAGCGTCAGCAAAATACCCTTCGGCGTGAGAAGCTCGACGGTTTCCTTCCTGCGCCCGGTCAGAAGCATCCATGCCGCCGCCTTCGCCGCAGCCGCCGCGCAGGAGCCGGTCGTGTAGCCGAGGCGCAGGCGCTTGCCGTCTTTGACGATATATTCTTCCATTTATCGCCGGATCTGATAGAGCAGCGCGTTGCAGATTGCCGCGGCGACGTTGCTGCCGCCCTTTCTGCCGCGCGCGACGATAAAGGGAGCGGGGGAGCTTGCGATCAGCTGCTCCTTGCTCTCCACGACATTTACAAATCCGACCGGAACGCCGATGATCAGCGCGGGGGAAAGCAAGCCCTCCTGCATGAGCGCTTCCAGACTGAACAGCGCCGTGGGCGCGTTTCCGATGGCAAAGATACAGGGCTTTTGGAGCTTTGCCGCCTTTTCCATCGACACGAACGCCCGCGTTACGCCGCGCCGCTTTGCCTCCTGCGCAACGTCCGCATCCGACATGAAGCAGTGGACCGCGCCGCCGAGGCTTTCCAGCACCGTTTTGTTGATGCCGGCGCGCGCCATCTGCGTGTCGGTGACGATGTCGCAGCCGGCCTTGAGCGCTTCGATTCCTTTTTGCACGGCATGCGGGGAAAAGACGAGATTGTCCGCGTAGTCAAAGTCCGCGGTGGTGTGGATGGCGCGCTTGATGACCAGCTCGTTTTCCGGGTCCAGCTTACGGTCTCCCAGAAGCTCGGTGATGATCTCGAAGCTGCGCGCTTCAATGTCCATGGGTTTCAGCTGCTCCGGCATGGCGGAAAGACTCCTTTCGGCAGGCGTCCAGAAAACGGACGGCAAAGGTTGGGTTGGAATAAAAATGAAAATGCGGGAAGCCCGCGTAGAGCGTGTCGGCTGCGACAGCGCAGGACCAGTGCCTGCCGGACGGCTTTTCGGCGTTAAAATCGCTGCCGGGCTGTTCGGCATCCCAATGGTGAAATTCGTGGGCGGGAATCGACTGCCCCGCGCGGCAAAGAAGATTGTCCTTCAAAGCGGTAAGCGTCACATAGCCGAAGCGCGTGAGTTTGCCTGTATCAAAGCAGCCGCCCGGCAGCACGCCTGCCATCGGGCAGCCGCCGATTGCCTCGGTCAGATACATGAAGCCGCCGCACTCGGCGATACACGGAAGACCGCCACAGACTGCCTCACGGATGCTTTGCCGCATGGTTTCGTTCCTGGATAACGCCTGCGCGTAAAGCTCCGGATAGCCGCCGCCGAGATACAGCCCGTCGAGGTCTTCCGGCAGCGCGCTGTCATGGAGCGGGCTGAACTCGATGAGAGTTGCGCCCAGTCGGCGCAGAAGCTCCAGACTGTCTTCGTAGTAAAAGCAGAACGCGCGGTCGCGCGCCACGCCGATGCGCACCGGCGTCCCCGCCTCCGGAAGAGAAAGCGGCTCGAAGCGGAGCGCGGGCGCCTCGTTTGCCAGCTGCAACAGCCGGTCCAGGTCCAGCGTTTGTTCTGCCTGCTGCGCCAGACGCTGCATTTTTTCCTTGAGATGACTGACCTCCTGCGCGGTCACAAGCCCGAGGTGGCGGCTTTCAAGCGCGCAGTCGGGAAGCGTCGGCAGATAGCCGCAGGCGGCAATGCCGAAGCGCGTCTCCAATTCGCGCGAGAGCGCCGCGTAGCTCATGGCGGTGCAGCCGTTGAGAATCACGCCGCAGATGCCGCTTTCCTGCTGAAAGCGCAAAAAGCCTTCGATGCTCGCCAGCACGGAGAGCGCCGCGCCGCGTGCGTTTACGATCAGAACGGCGGGGCTTTGCGTCTTTTGCGCGATTTCAAAGGTGCTTGCGCGCGTGGAGGTCAGCCCCAGCCCGTCGTAGTAGCCCATCACGCCCTCGATGACGCTTACGCCGCAGCCGCGGCTGTTTTCGGCGAGCAGCGCGCGCAGCGTGTTATCGGAAAAGAAAAACGAGTCGAGGTTCGAGGCTTTTGCGCCGATAATCTGGCTGTGAAACATCGGGTCAATGTAGTCCGGTCCGCATTTGCAGGCGGCGGGTCTGAGCCCGCGGTTCACAAATGCCTGCAAGATGGCGCAGGCGACGGTCGTTTTGCCGCAGCCGCTGTTCGTTCCGGCGAGAACCAGCCGGGGAATGGAAGCTTGCATCAGATCACCTCTCCCGCACGACGATGGTTGCAAAATAGCTGAGATCATCCGGCAGATTGCGAAGATCGCGATAGATTTGCTGCGTGGGAAGCCCGCAGTCGCAGACAAGCGCTGCGCAGTCCAGAAGCCCCGCCTGCTCCAATGCCGCAACGGCAGTTCGGATGGCGGAGCCGGACTTCATGAGGACCTTCGTGCCCGGAAGATGGAGCGCCGCTTGCAGGTCCGCAGTGCCGGGGAGGATATGAAGCGGCGCGTTTTCCTCCGTCAGACTCCAGCCGAGCTGGGCGGCGACGGCGGAAAAGCTCGTGACGCCGGGGACCATTCTGGCGGGGAAGCCCGCTTTTTGCAGGCGGTCAAAGATGTAGTACGCAGTGGCGTAAATCGAGACGTCTCCGAGGTTGACCATTGCAACGTCCTGCCCGCGCGAAAGAAACTCCTCCAGCTGCGCGCAGATTGCCCGGTAGCTTTCTTCGCGGACAGCCGGGTCGCGGGACATGGTAAACCTGAGCGGCAGGATTTCTTTTTTTGAAAGATCTACCGCGCCGCGCGCGATGTCCAGCGCCAGCATCTGCCCGGAGACAGTCTGCGGTGCGGCAAGGACGGAGCACCGCTCCAGAATTCTGACCGCTTGCAGTGTCAGCAGCGCTGCGTCGCCCGGACCGACGCCGACGGCATAAAAGATTCCGAATGTGTTGTCCATAGTATTCCTCAAGGAACAAAGTCCAGGGTAGAAAAGCACGGGTCGTATTTGCCCGGCTCCATGTGATAAAGCTTTGCGATGTATTCGCGCGTGAAAATGTCCTCGGGCGGTCCGACTCTGTCAATCCGGTCGCCTGCGACGCATACGACGGTGTCGGAGACGCGCGCGGCAAGGTCCAGCTCATGAAGCGACATCAGAACCGCGAGGCCCTTTTCGCGCACCATGCGCTTTAAAATGCTCAGAAGCTCGAGCTTGTAGCGGATATCGAGAAAGCTGGTCGGCTCGTCGAGGACGATCAGCTCCGGCTGCTGGCACAATGCGCGCGCCAGCAAAATCCGCTGCCGCTGCCCGTCGCTGACGGCGTGAAAGGGCTTGTCGGCAAAGTCGAGCGAATCGGTCTGCCGGAGACTCTCTTCGACAATCTGCTTGTCCTGCGCGCGCAGAACGCCAAGCCGCCCGGTGTAGGGGTATCTGCCGGAGCTTACCACATCGCGGCAGGTCATCAGCTCGGGGTCCATGCGGGCGGTCATGACAATTGCCATGCGGCGGGCGATTTCCGACTGGCTCCGGCTGCGCAGGTCCCGCCCGTCGAGAACTACGCTTCCCGAGATGGCGGGAAGCTGGGAGATGATCGTTTTGAGAATGGTCGATTTTCCGGAGCCGTTGGGTCCGATCAGCGTGACAATTTTACCGCGCCGGACCGAAAGCACAACATCGTGCAGGATGGCTTTTCCGTCGTACCCGGCGTCCAGATGCTCCGTTTTGAGATAGGCGTCCATGTTAGCCTGCCTTTCTGCGCACCATCATGTAAATGACGATGGGTGCGCCGAAGATTGCGGTGATCGAGCTGATGCTGACCTCGGTGGGGGCAAAGGCGGTGCGGGCAATAAGGTCGCACATCAGGCAGAACGCGCCGCCGCCGAGAAAGCACGCGGGAATGAGCAGCAGCGGCTCGGCAGAGTGAAACAGGGACTTCATCAGATGCGGCACGGCGATGCCGACAAAGGAGATAGGTCCTGCAAACGCGGTCACGCAGGCGGAAAGAATGCTGGAAAGCAGAATCAGCGCCGTGCGGAAGTCTTTCAGGGGAACGCCCAGATTCTGCGCGTAAATTTCGCCCAGCTGATAGGCGCGGATGGGCTTGGAGAGGAAAAACGAAAGAAGCAGCGCCGCGCCGCAGACCCGCGCCATGGTTTTGACGTTCTCCCAGCTCATGCCGGAAAACGAGCCCATCGACCAGTTGTGCAGGTTCACGATGTTGGAGTCGTCGGCAAAGGTGACGAGAAGATCTGTCGCCGCCGAGCAGATGTAGCCGATCATGACGCCGCAGACGACGAGCATGCTCATGCGCCGGACTCTCTGCGATACGGCAAGGACAAAGCCCATCGAGACCATCGCGCCCAGAAACGCCGCCGCGATCAGAGCGGCAGACGAGGCGGTATGCCCGTGCGACAAAAGCGTGATCATCGTGACGGCAATCGTGAGCTTTGCGCCGGAGGAAATACCGAGGACGAAAGGACCTGCGATGGGGTTGTGGAAAAACGTTTGCAGCAGATAGCCCGAGACGGACAGCGCGCCGCCTAAAATGAGCGCCGAGACAAGCCGCGGCAGGCGGATCTGCAGCAGAATGCTGCGCTGCGAGCCTTCCGCGCCGCCGCGCAGAATTTCCAATATTTCAGACGCAGACAGCCGGACGCTGCCCGCGAAAAGATTCCAGATCAGAAAAACAACCGTCAGCAGAAGGAGCAGCAGGAAGCCGCCCCAGATGCGAAGGGTTCTTTTGTGTTCCATACTGCTCCTCCGTTGATTATGACAGTCTGCGCAGGAACCGCAGCTCGGAGTCCGGCGTATTTTCGTCGGTCAGAACGGCGTGGACGTCGAGAATCATGTCGCCGAGCGCCAGCGATTCCTGATAAAAATTCTTGGTGATGCACCAGACATTGCCGCTTTTGACGGCTTTGAAATCCGCCAGAAGAGGGCTTTTCGCCAGCAGCTCGTCGATGCTTTGCAGCTCGCCGTCGATGGTGCTGTTGTAGATCAGCACGTCTGCATCTGCGGCGGTGCTGTAAAAGGATTCCATCTGAATGGTCATGGTGGAAAGAGCGTTTTCCTCCTCGCTTTCGTCGAAGGAAAGATACTCCCCGCCCGCGAGGCGGATTGCTTTTGCGATGTAGTCGCCAGACTTGCGGACATTGACTGCGCCGGAGGTGTTGATGTAGAAAAACGAGACGGTTTTTCCGGTGGACGGCTGGTCGAGAACGCCGGAGAGGGAGGCAAGGCACGATTCAAAATCCGCAGTAGCCTGCGCCTCTTTTCCGACCAGCGCGGCATAGAGCTTCAGCCACTCGATGCGCCCGAGCGGGTCTGGTTCGTAGCTGGAGCGCTCGATGAGGACGGGCACGCCGACGGCCTGCAGCTGCTCAATGACCTCCGGCGTGTGGTAGATCATGGTGTTTTCAATTGCCAGGTCGCAGTCGGCACCCAGAATTGTCTCATAATCCGGCGCAGAATATTTTCCGGCATAGACCATGCTGCCGTCTTCCATGGCGGCTTTCGCGCTCTCGATATACCAGTCGGACGCCTTCAGACCGCTCAAAGAAATCCGGTCCACCGCGTCCAGGCGGTCAAAATAGTCCATGGCGGCGGAGGCAACGAGATAGATGTGAGAAAGCGGCTGACGCAGAACGGTGATGTCGGACGGGATATTTTCGGGGACGGCGGCGTCTTGCGCGACAAGCAGAAATTCCTGATCGCTGCCGATGGTAAGATACGTGTAGCCGCCGTCTGCGTAGCGGACCGAAAACTGCGTGGCGTAGGACAGCGGAAGGGACGTATCAAAGCGCAGGTCCTCCCACTGCGGCGCGCCGCCCGGCTCCGATTCCGCGACCTGTTCTGCGGCGGGCTGCTGCGGCTGGGATTCCTGCCGCTGCACCGCACAGCCGGAAAACAGCAGCAGCGCGGCGAGAAACGTCAAAAACAGCTTTTTCATCCGGCAGGCGTGAGCGTGGCGGACGCGAAGTTCAGGGTGTATTCGATCTCATGCGGCGTGCTCATGGCGGTGGTGTCGCCGATGACGGGCAGGTCCGTATCAAAGGCGGCGACTGGAATTTCAAACGTCGAGCCCGGCTCGGTCGTCAAAACGTCGTAGCGCACGCCGTCGACCAGCATATAGTCATACTTGCTGCTGCTCCAGACGACCGTTGCGGTAACAGCGCCGTCTTTGACCGTCAGCGTTACGGGAGATGCAATGTGGGATTTGCCGGAGCCGCCGGAGAAGGCGACCTCTGCGGTATACGAGCCGTCGGCAAGCCCCAGGTCCTGCGCGGTTTTGCCTGCACCTTCCTGCGGCTCAGGGTTCGAGACGGAGACCTTGTGGTCGTACCAGACCCCCTTTTTGCCGATGAGCGCGAGGTCAAACTCGGTATCGAGCGCGGGAACGGGAATATCGAAGCCATAGACCTCCTCGGAAAGACCGTCGGAGTAGGTGACGGTATCGGTTGTGGGCTGCAAGAGCACCGCGCCGTCCTTCTGTGCATCTTTGGCAAGACCGGGGAAGAGGTTGACGATGCTGGTGGAGGCGAGGCTGACATGGATGGTCATTTCGCCGTCCTTGACGGTGAGCGTACCCTTGCCGTTGCACGCCTCGTTGGCGTGGAACATGGAGCTGTCGGTGTCAAAATCGGCGGTATAGACGCCGTCTGCAAGCGCGGGCTGCTCAGAGGCAGGGGCTTCCTCGACTGCGGGCGCTTCTTCCGCGGCGTCGGGCTCTTCTTCGGCAGCAGGTTCTTCTCCGGCGGGCTGCTGCGCCGGCTGCTCTGTCTGTGCGCTCTGGGAATCGGCGGGCGTTTCTGCCGGGGCGCCGGTGCAGCCGGTCAAAACGGCGGCAAGCAGCAGAACGGCAAGCGTCCATGCAAGAAGCTTTTTCATTTCGGTGTCCTCCTGAGTGTGCGTTGCTCCGGGGAAGAGCAATCTTCCCCGGAGCTGTGTTTTTATGGATGTTATGCGTTCAGCGCGTCAATCGCAGCCTTGGTGTGGGCGACATAGAGCGCCTGCACGTCAGCAATCTCACCGAGACCGGCGATCTGGCAGTCGACGCTGAAGCCGGCAGCTTCAAACATGGTCTTCCAGGAATCATCCTCGGAGCCAGCCATGTCGTTGTTGGCGTGGTCGCCGGCGACGACCATCAGCGGGCGCAGGACGACGTTGGTGTAACCGGCTGCCTTGACAGCTTCGATGACAGCCTCTGCGGAGGTCTCTTCAGGTTCGCCCTCGACGGTGCCGATGAAGACGTTCTCATAGCCGAGCGTCTGCATCTGGACCTGCATCTGGCTGTAGGTGACCTTTGCAACATGCGCGGTGCCGTGACCCATGAAGACGAAGGCGGTGCCTGCGTCCTTGGCGGCGTCCAGACTCTCAAAGCCTGCGTCTGCAACAGCCGCTGCGGTGATCGCCTTGGCGACGGCTTCCTTGTCGGCGTTGATGACCGTGGCGTCGGAGCCGACCTCGCCGAGCAGCGGCTCTGCGATGGAGACGGACTCAAACTTGTCGCGATAGGCTTCGATTGCCTCGCACATTTCGTCATATTCTGCGCCGTGCATCAGGTGCGTCGGCTGAACGACGAGGTTCTTCACGCCGTTTGCAACCGCGCGCTCGAGCGCCTGGTCCATGTTGTCGATTTTCTCGCCGTCGCGCGCCTGGATGTGGTTGATGATGATCTGCGCGGTGAAGGCGCGGCGGACCGACCAGTCGGGGTTCGCTTCCTGCAGCGCGTCTTCAATGCCCTTGATGTCGGCGACGCGGCTGTCATTATAAGATGTACCGAACGAGACGACCAGCAGCTCGTTTTCGCCGATGTCGTCCTGATTTCTGGGATCGTCCTTCGAAGCGTCGCCGGTGTCGAGTCCGAAGTAGTCGGGGCTTGCTTCGTCACCCTCGACGAGCGCCTTCTGTGCGTCGGTCAGGGCGTCCCATGCTGCCTTCGCGGCTTCACACTGGGCGTCGGTCTCGTCGGTGCGGGTCTGGACATAGATGGCGTCAATCATAGCGGCAACCTCATCGGCGGCTGCCTGATCGAGCTCCTCCTGCGAGGGCTCTTCGGCAGCGGGTTCTTCGGTGGTTTCCTCTGCAGCCGGAGCTTCGGGAGTGGCTTCAGTGGTTTCAGTTTCTGCGGGCTGGGTTTCAACGGGGGTGTCCGCGCTGCTCTTGCAGGCGGAAAGGACGCTCAGCAGCATAACCGCTGCGAGCAGAAGTGCGAGGGTCTTTTTCATGGGGTGTTACCTCTTTTCCAAAATGTTCTGAAAGAAATATAAAAACGGCTGCGTTTCCGCAGCCGTTCTCCCCAACCGTAGCATCTGTTGCGCGTAAGGCAAAAAAGCTCCCGCGCAGTCAAACTTGCAGGAAGGTCAACCCGTAGACAGCGGATTTGAGATTCCACGCCGAGGCAGGTCTCCTGGCTTCGATCATCGCCGCTCTGCCCTTCCCGGTTTCCCAGTGGTTCTGCAGACCGGCTCCCGTACACAGTGACTGTATCGCTCCGGATTCACACCGGATTCCCTTTTCACCCGCCGCTTTCGCGGCAGACACCTTGACGTTACAATTCTATATTTTTTCAGACGCCCACATTATAACACAGGGCGAAAGGTTGTCAATTATGCAGAACGCTGATTTTTTTCAAAAAAGTGAACGGCGAATCGTAGAATTTCCGGAAAAACACAATTTCTGCCATCAAATTTTGCTGCTTTTTCCAGATTGGACAAGACGGACACGGTGTGCGGCGGCTTGACACCGGCGCGCGTTTTCAGTATAATAAACAAAATTTACAGACCAGAAGGAGGCTTACACGGAGCATGGATACCGACGCTGGCGACAATCCCGGACGAAGACCGGTCTGCCATCTGTTTTTGCGAGCATATCTGCGCTGCACGAGGCAGGGCGGACGTGCTTTTTTGCGTCTATAGGCAAAAGAAATGAAACAAAAAAACAGACGACAGAAAGGAAGTTCAAAATTGTCTACAACCACATGTATCATTGTTATGGCGGTCTGCCTGCTGCTGTCCGCCTATTTTTCGGCGACGGAGACCGCGTTCTCCTCGGCGAACAGCACGCGGCTGAAAACGCTTGCGGAGAAGGGAAACAAAAATGCGGCGCTGGCGTGCCGCCTGCTCGGGCAGTATGACAAGCTGCTGTCCACGATTCTCATCGGCAACAACATTGTAAATATTCTCCTGGCGTCCATCGGCACGGTGCTTTTTGTCCGGCACTACGGGGACGCGGGCGCGACGATTTCTACCGTCGTGGTGACGGTGGTGGTGCTGATTTTCGGCGAAATCTCGCCCAAAAGCATCGCCAAGGACTGCGCCGAGCGCTTTGCGATGCGCTCAGCGCCGATTCTGCAGGTGTTCGTTTACATTCTCACGCCGCTCAATTTCCTGTTTTCCCTCTGGAAAAAGCTGCTGGCAAAGGTGTTCCGCCTGAACGCGGAGAGCAAAATGTCGCAGGAGGAGCTGCTGATGCTTGTCGACGAGGTGCAGCAGGACGGCAGCATCGACAAAAACGAGGGAGAGCTGCTCAAAAACGCGATTGACTTTTCCGAGCAGCAGGCGAAGGACATTCTCATTCACAGGGTTGATCTTGCGGCGCTGCCGATTACGGCGAGCAAGGAGGAAATTGCCGCGCTGTTCGACGAGACGAAGTATTCCCGGCTTCTTATTTATCAGGACTCGATTGATCATATTCTGGGCACGGTTTTGCAGAAGGATTTTTACGTCGGCTGCGGCATCACGAAAAAGCCCATCCGCGACATTCTGGTGCCGCCGGTTTTCGTGCTGGAAAACGAGCCGATCAGCCGGCTTCTCAAGAAGCTCCAGAAGGAAAAGACGCATGTCGCGGTCGTGGTCGACGAGTACGGCGGAACGTGCGGCATTGTGACGATGGAGGACATTCTCGAGGAGCTGGTGGGCGAGATCTGGGACGAGCACGACGAGGTGGAGGTCTTCATCCGCAAGGCGGGAGCCGATACGTATCTGGTCGACGCAGGCATGGACTTCGAGGATTTCGCGGGCTTCTTCCATCTGAAAAGCGACTCGGAGATGACCTCCGTCAGCGGCTGGGTGATGGAGCAGTTCGGGCGCGTACCGGAGCGCGGGGAGCGCGTTTCGTGCGGCAATTTTGAAATTCTGGTCACAAAGGTCGACAATCACCGCATCGAGGAAATCCAGCTCACGCAGAAAAAACCGGCGCCGGCGCCGGCGGCACAGGCATAAATCCGGGCTGTAGGGTCCGCTGCGCGTACGTGCGCGGCGGACTTTTTTCTGCGCGGCGGCATGTGAACAAATTTTGAAATTTTTTACGAAGAATTAACATTTGATAATGCAGAGCACAACAATTTGCTGTATAATCTTAATTGAAGACAGAATGTTTAGAACTAGACACACTGACGATGCACCCGATATATTTTGTGGCAAAGGTCACAAAATAAGCCCGGATTTTATGGCAATCTGACATAAATTTCGGAATCAGCCGATAAATTTGGCTGTATGTATTGATTTCAGGATTTCCGCGTGATATATTATT
>CALERM010000202.1 GCA_937907715.1 uncultured Clostridia bacterium | reverse complement strand
GTCAAAAATGGCGAAGCATACAAGAAAAAGACACAAATAAGTGGTAAGACAAGGGCAGAAAGAAGTGATATTGTACATTATCTGCCGCCGTGCTGCGAGACGAGATTATCCGGCTGCGCGGGGAAGTGAGCCAGTCCAGGTGATTCTGGGCTGGACCACGGCACGGAGTCGAAAACAAGACCACGGAACATCAAAAACCCGGAGCTAAGCTCCGGGTTTTTCGTTATTCCACAGTCACGCTCTTTGCAAGATTTCTGGGCTTATCAATATCGCAGCCTCTTTGCAGCGCGATATAATACGCAAACAGCTGCAGACTCACTACGCCCAGCGACGGCAGGAACATCAGCTCCGTGTCAGGCACAGTCATAAGCGCGTCGACGCGCTTTTCCATCTCCTCCGCGCCGCTTTCGGTCGTAAGCGCAAGGACGTTTGCACCTCTTGCCTTGACCTCGATGACGTTGCTCATTGCCTTTTCAAACAGCGGTCCGTAAAGCCCCAGCGCAATGACCAGCGTGCCGTCCTCGATCAGAGAAATCGTGCCGTGCTTGAGCTCGCCCGACGCATACGCCTCGGAGTGGATATAGGAAATCTCCTTGAGCTTGAGAGAGCCTTCGAGTCCCAGGGCATAGTCAAGATTGCGTCCGATGAAGAAGACCGAGTCGTGGTTAAAATACTTGGAGGCAAAGAACTGAATTTTCTCGCGGCTCTGCAGCACTGTTTCAATCTTCTCCGGCAGCCGCAGCAGCTCCTGCACCAGCCGCGCATATTCCGGCGCGCTGAGCCTTCCGAGCGCGTCTGCCATGTAGATGGCGAGCATATCAATGACCGCCAGCTGCGTGGAGTATGCCTTCGTCGTGGCGACGGCAATCTCGGGTCCTGCCCAGGTATACAGCACATCATCCGATTCACGCGCAATCGAGCTTCCGACCACGTTGACAATCGAAAGCACCCGCGCCCCGCGCGATTTTGCCTCGCGCAGAGCCGCCATGGTGTCGAGCGTCTCGCCCGACTGGCTGATGACGATAACCAGCGTTTTCTCGTCTACAATCGGGTCGCAGTACCGGAACTCGGAGGCTAAAACCGCCTCAACCGGAATGCGCGTCAGCTTTTCGATCGTGTATTTGCCGAGCATGCCCACATGATACGACGACCCGCAGGCGATGATCATGATACGGCTGAAATTTTCAACGGTCTGTCTGCTGAGAATCAGATCGCCGAGGTCGATTCTGCCGTCTTTGACGCGCGGGGTAATCGCGCGGCGCAGCGCCTCGGGCTGCTCCATGATTTCCTTGAGCATGAAATGCGGATAGCCGCCCTTTTCTGCCGCAGAAATTTCCCAATCGATATGGTGGTGCTCCTTTTCAATCGGCAGCTCCATGGCGTTGAAGACCTGAATGGAGTCGCGCGTCAGAACCGCGACCTCGCCATCTTCCATGTATGCCACGTCTCTGGTGTATTTGACCAGCGCCGTCACGTCCGAGGCGATGAAGTTGCACCCGTCGCCGTAGCCCAGCAGCAGCGGCGCGTCTTTTCTTGCCGCGTAGATTCTCTCCGGGTCGTCTGCACAGACGATGCCGAAGGCATACGCGCCCTCGATGCGGTGCAGGACCATATAGATGGCGTCCTGCATGCAGTGGACCTCATCGAGCCCGAGGCAGTACTCGAGCAGCTGCGCGACGACCTCCGAGTCGGTCTGGGACGCGAACTGCACGCCCTTTTCTTCGAGAAATTCGCGGATTTCCAGATAGTTTTCAATGATGCCGTTGTGAACCAGCGCGACCTTGCCGTTCTGGGACACATGGGGATGGGAGTTGATATCGTTCGGCTCGCCATGGGTCGCCCAGCGAGTGTGCCCAATGCCGGCGGTGCCGTGCAGCAGCGCGCCGTTTTCTGTCATCGCAGCAAGATTTTTAAGCCTGCCCTTGCACTTTGCAACGTCCAGCACGCCGTTTTCCGCCACGCAGATGCCCGCGGAGTCATAGCCCCGGTACTCCAGCCGCGCAAGCCCCTCCAGCAAAATGGGCGCCGCCTGCTCCTTGCCGATATAACCAACAATTCCACACATAATTAAGTTCCTCCTGAGATAAGTTCAGAACAAACTCGCAGATATTTGCCTGCTTCCTGTTCGCAGCCCCTCTGTTTTGCGGTTACCCGCATATTTCTGACTGCGTCACGCGCACAGGGCGGCACGGAAACGCATCCGCCGAATCTTCGATCACGTTTCCCCTCGTTGTCCTGCCGGGCTCCGGCAGGCACTGGCGCTTGTGATGGCGTTTTGCCATAGCCTCCTTTCCTTCCTGCGATGGTAACATTATATTACAAAACGATAAAAAATGCCACATCTATTTTTCCACGCACAAAAACCGCACAGTCAAAGACCGTGCGGTTTTCCTTCTCAAGCGGAACGGCTCGGTTATTTTGCTGCGTTCGCGCCGTTCTTCATCTGCTTTGCGCGCTGGCGCATCCTCTCCATGTTCTGGCGCAGACCCTCGAGAACCTCGTTGTTGCGCGTAAGCGTCAGGTGCGGGAAGCTGTAGATCGTACGGCGCTGCTGCGCGTTCAGGCGCATTTGCAGCTTCGCATAGAACCGGTCGCGTTCTTCCTCGGCGTCGCGGCGGATGCGCTCGTGCTCCTCTTCGCCGTATGCGGCAGCCTCGCGGAGCTTTTCGCGCTCCTCCTGCGTCGCCGCCAGGATGCGCTCGCGCCCCTCAGCTGCGCCGACTCTGAGTCTCTCAGCCAGCTCCCTGCGCTTCTGCTGCAGCAGCACCGCGTACTCGGCAAAGACCGCATGCGTGCCGAGCAGTCCTTTCACCGTCACGATAAGGTCCGAGACAATGCCCGCAAACAAAATCGCGCAGATCCAGCTCAATGCCGCGTCCGTCAGCCGGTCGGTGAGGCTCTTGACGAACGGATGCAGCACCAGAATCAGCACCACCGAAAACGCGCCGAAAACGACCGCGCCAAGCAGGCACACGCGCCCGCCGATGTTGAATTTTCGCTTCGAGTAGTCCCACCAACGGGCGTGGAACAGCTTTTCCATCAGCCACGACGTCAGATATTCCAGACTGCACGTGACCACCGCGCCGGCAAAAAACAGCAGCACGGGATTCCGGATTCTGCCCAGCACCAGCAGCACCAGCACGGCGCCCGTGCCGTAGATCGGGCAGTACGGACCGTTCAGAAAGCCGCGGTTGATCAGCTTCCGGTGCCCGATGGAGCAGATTGTGCTTTCATACACCCAGCCGATGATGCTGTAGATCATCAGCCAGAGAAACCAGGTTTCGATTGTTTTCAAGACACTTCCTCCTCATTCATCCTTCAGCTCTTCATAATCTTCATCCAGCACATCCGGGCGCTGGTTGCGGACGATTTTCACGCACAGCCACGCCACGCACATGTTCAAAACCCCGTCGAGCAGCAGCGAAATGCCCATCAGCACCATCAAAGCCCTTGCCGCCTCCGACGGGCGAATGACGAGCAGCAGCCCGATCACGCAGGTAAACGCTGCCAGCAGCAGAACCATCCACCATTTTTCGATACCGAAGCGCTTTGCATCGAGCGAAATCTGAATCTTGAACAGCCCGTCGGCAAGCACGGGAATGCCGAAGACGATACACAGAAAGCTCATCGCGCCGTTCGGACGCGCGAGCGTGACGATACCGAGCGCAAGCAGCAGAATGCCGAACGCCAGATCATACTGAAACGCCAGGCGGAACAGGTCTCTGGAAAAATAGCCCACCAGCTTGATCGCGCCGAAGACGATCATGCCGATGCCAAGCAGACGCCCCAGCCACACAACTGATGTCCTGGGCGCGGCAATGAGGACAATGCCCAGCACGCAGAACAGAACGGATATCACCAGATATCCGATTTTTGCCGTTTTCATCGGAACGACGGAACGCATAAACTCTCTCCCCTTTCGCGCGCGAGCGCGCACAGCCTGTTATTTGCTTCTGATTATACCGGCGTTTTCTTTTCCCCTCCATGGGCAGAGAAAACCGGATGTCCGAAAGACAGACATTCGGCGCGATTTGTCTGAAAATTGGGCAGCTGCAAAAGTTTCAGGCGTTCGACGTACGGCAGTTTTCCAGAATCAGCGCCGCAACGCCGCGATAAAGCTCCAGAATCCGTCCCATTTTTTCGCCCGTGTCCGGCTTCATGCCGCCGAGCATCCAGTCGATGCACAGCCCGAAAAGCTGGCACTTGATGAACCGGTGCAGCACCTCGCGGTCGGCGTCTGAAATCCGGGCGTCGGGGTAAGCGGATTGCAGATACTGCTCGGTCATATACGCGCACAGGCGCATGACGCTTGATTCAAAGGTGTCGCGGCTGACGGAGTTATACACATGCATGATCGCGCGGCGGTTTTTCTGCGCGTAGGCAATCGACGCGCGGAACGCCTCTTCAATCTTGTCGACCGTCGGGTACTGCGCCATCAGCTCGTTTGTCCGCTCGACGATGATCTCGCCCAGCAGCGACGGAATGTCCTGAAAATGATAGTAGAACGAATTGCGGTTGATGCCGCAGCGCTCGACGATGTCGCGCACCGAAATCTTGTTCAGCGGCTTTTCGTCCAGCAGCTCCAGAAACGCCGCCTTGATTGCCTGCTTCGTAAAGTTTGCCATGGCTTTTGCTTCCTTTCGTCATGACGGGTTGCTTTTTCTTATCATACCAGACTTTTTCCCGTTTTGCAATCGCGCAGATATGCAGACAGCCCCCGGCGATGCATCGCCGGGGGCTGCTGCTGTTTCAGAGAATGCCGGTAGGCTCCGGCTTATTGCGCCTCTTCGAGGTCCTCGTCCAGCGCCTCTTCGAGGTCTTCCTCGAGCGAAGGCGCTTCGTCCTCGTCGTCCGTCAGCACGAACTGCTCGATGACGGCAGCCTCGCGGGCGATTTCCGCCTGCGCAAGCGCAAGCGCCTCGATATCCGTTTCGCTTACCTCCGTCGAGATATTTGCTGCTTTGCAGCAGTCCATCAGCTTCTGCACGTACTTCGCGGCAATCAAGCCCTGCTGCTTTTTCGACAGATTCTGATACAGGTCCCAAGCGGTCTGAATCTCGTCATGATCTTTTTCCTTCACGCGCTTTGCCGTAGGAAGCTTCCGGATGAGTTTTTCCACTTCTTCTGCTGCTTCTTCATCCTGCGCTGCGGTCTTGAGTGCGTCCTCGCAGGCTGCCAGCTTTTCCATGTAGGAAACGGTCTCGCCGTCTGCCGTATAGGTCAGCTCGTCGGCGTACTTCTTCGCGTTGTCGCTCAGCTTCTCATATGCGGTTCTTGCCGCCTTGATTGCCTTTTGGTTCTTCACGACGACCTTGTCGGCTTCGGGAAGCTTTGCAATCTTCTGCGCGACCTTCTGCGCCGCCTTCTGATCCTTCGTATCCTGCGAAATGAGCTTCTTGATCGCCTTCTGGCAAGCCTTGAGCTTCTTTACGACAGGCTCGTCTGCGGTCTTGTCATACGCGCGGATGTAGTTGAGACCTTCCTTCTCGAGTGCGTCGTAGGCGTCTGCCGCCGCGTCAATAAGCTTGCTGTGTTCTGTGTCTTCGTAGCCG
>CALERM010000201.1 GCA_937907715.1 uncultured Clostridia bacterium | reverse complement strand
GGAGGGAACCGACACAGAAACAACTGTGCCGTCAACGGATTCTGAGCAGACGGAAAAACCGGAGACACAGCCTGCGCAGGATGCAAAGCGCATCGAGCCGCTGCCGGAAAGTCTGGACCTGGACGCGCTGACCGATGCAACCGTTGCGGCGAGCTTCGGCGCGGAGGACATTTCCGAAAAAGACGGCAAGACGGAAATTGCCCTGACGGTCTATGATTACGATGTTTACGACATGGTGGATATCTCACAGCTCGCTGTCGGCGACACCATCGTTGTAGACGGCAAGGACATGGTGGTCGCGTCCAGAGAGGACAAGGACGGCTTTGTCACCATCAACGGAGGCGCCGAGCAGGGCGGCGTTGACCTGACAAGCGATGATTCCGGCGTTTATTATGCCGTCGGTCTGGATGATGCAAAATCGTATCATGAACTCGGCAAGATCACCGTGCCGGTCGCGGACGGCTTTGTCCTGACAGACAATGCAGACCCGGAGCATCCGGACGAGACCTATGCCGCGTCCGACCTTGCAAAGCTGGCGGGAGAAAGCGTTGGCTTCACCGCCAATAACACGCTGGCAACCATCGAACACGGCGAACTGACCGTTCTGGCCAGAAGCTATACGCCGTAACCCTATCACTCAAAAAAGACCCGATCATGCACCTCATTGTGTGTGATCGGGTCTTTTGCTATCGTTTTATATTCGCAGAGATTTGCAGGCAGCTGGCTGACGTATTGGTTTCCCCGATGGCGAAGTTTTTATTGACAAATACGATCAGGCATGTTATAAATTTACCAACCTACTGTATTGGTGGTATAAATACTCTTCCTGTATTTTTCCCCGCGTCTGCGGAAATGCAATGCCGCTTCCTCAGCTTTTAATATTGTCCGCCTTTTTCATATAACGGTACACCGTGGGAACGGAGATGGACAGCCGTTTTGCGATCTCTGCTACAGCGCCCTTCATCGTCGTGATCCCGGTCTCATGCAGCTTACGCACAACATGAACCTTTTCGTCGATGCTCATCCGCGCCGGTATCACACCGCTCTGCGTGATCGCGTCTGCGATCCGTTCGAGCATGATACGTTCTACCGGGTTATCCAGATTCTCCGAATACTCGCTGTCTGCCGGAATGGCAAGGTTAAAGTGTTCCTGCAATCTCATCAGCATACAGTTAAGCTCTTTGATGGGCGTCACGTCCTTGTTGATGCAGAGCATTCCAATCAGGCGGTCGCCATTTTTAATAAAGAATGTCGACGAAAGAAATTCCCGATCCGTGGTTTTACCGGTATAGTTTGCCAGATAACTGACATCCTTGAATGTCCCCTTCTCCGCCAGTTCCTTTGCAAAGTCTGTCAAAGGGTCGCCTTTTTCGCGACCGGACAGGCTGTTTTCAATTGCGACCAGTGATCGGTCTGTGTCCACTGTGCTGTGGACAACGATCTCACAGCTCGGACCGCACACTTTGGCAAGAAACGGCGCAAGATTGACATAGGTTTGCAGCAATTCCTCGTCTGTCATAAACGCACTCCAGTTTTTATCAGATTTCCGCGCATACCGGCTGCTACCCCTGACCGTTCTTTCAGCCGGACTCCGTCTATCGCGAACAAATTGTTATTGCATACTATCATATCGTCCAGATTTTTGCTTTTCAACTGTGAAATTGCACGAAAAAGCACGTCTTATTTCTACAGTTCATCGATCCGACAATGATTGACAGGTTCGTTTTTCTCTGTTACGATGTGAACATAAAATTCTTGTCATGAAAAAAACGTTATCAAGCATGAGCTGTGTATCCACCGCAGCACCGCAACTGCGAGATACGCTGATGAGAAAGGAGGGAAACCAAAATGCCAATCAAAGCAGTATCCACCGAACAGGCTCCGGCAGCCATCGGTCCGTATTCTCAGGCAATTGCCGCTGGCGAAACGCTCTACATTTCCGGGCAGCTGCCGATCGATCCCGCCACTGGCTCCTTTGCAGGCGACAGCATCGCAGCGCAGACGCACCAGAGTCTCAAAAACATTCAGGCCATCCTGGCCGCCAACGGTATGGATCTGAGCAGCGTTGTCAAAACGACGGTTTTGATGCAGGACATCGCAGAATTTGACAAGATGAACGAGATCTACGCGACCTATTTCACCGCGCCCTATCCTACGCGTGCTGCATTCCAGGTCGCTGCGCTCCCCAAGGGCGCAAAGGTAGAGATCGAGGCTGTCGCCATAAAGTAATACAGTTTTTCGTAATCTTGCGTAAAAATGGAGGCTGAATCATGAGAAAAATTATCCCCGTAAAAATTGACCACGTTGGAATGTTCTCCAACAAATTTCATCCAGCGAATGTAATGTTCCGGCTCGGCTTCTCCGGTGAAGGCGGCTGTACCACAATGCCGCTCGATGAAAATGGTCAGCCTCCGCGCTGCATGCGTTTTGTGCTGGACAACTGCTACCTGGAGTTTGCCATCAACCACAATCCGGAAAAGTACGGCGGTGCGACCCACGGCATGAACTATTTTGAATTTGCAAGCACGGACATCGTCAAAACCCGCGACAACGCCGTCGCGCAGGGCTTTAAGACAACCGACCTGGTTTTTGCCAATCGCTACGCCGACCACGGCGAAAAGAAGGGCACAGCTATCTTTGAGTGCGTCGCTGTCAAGGACGACATCATCCCGAACATCGAAACCGAGTCCGTCTGCCACAAGACGCGCGAGCTGTTCTATGACAATAACCGTTACATCCATGCCAACGGCATCAACCGCGCCAGCGGCATCATCCTCTGCAACGATGATCCAGCTCGTGTGGACAAGATCGCTGCAGATCTGGCAAAGTTTGATCTCGGTCTTGGCGACTGGGGCGAGGGCTCCGCGATCCGCGAGTTGAACTTCCTGGATCATGCAACGCTTGAAAACGAGCTTGGCATCAAGGCTCCGACCGACGACTGCCGCAACACCGGCGGCGTCATTCTGGAGACGCCCGACTATGACAAGACGGCCGCCTGCATGATGAACTCGGGTCTGAATGTGCGCGAGATAAAATACGGTCTGGTGGTAGATCTGGTCGACTCTCAGAATATTTTCTTTGTCGTTCCCAAGCGCTGAACAGATCGCTTCGCCGCTTTTACGCAATTGCCTCACAGTTGAAAAAGAAAACCAAAAAAAGAAAACAGGAGGAAAACTATGATATCTACTGGATTTGGTTACATAACCTTTGTATTCACCAT
>CALERM010000200.1 GCA_937907715.1 uncultured Clostridia bacterium | reverse complement strand
CAAATAAGCAGGAGGGAATCTTATGAAATTTGTATGCACAAAATGCGGGCGGACGGAGCCTGTCACAACGAGAAACGCCCACTGCGGCTGCGGCGGGCTCTGGAAGCTGGATTATACGCCGGAGAAGTTCGAGCTTTCCGGCATCGACACGCACGAATGGAGCCAGTTCCGCTATCGAAAGTACATGGCGCTGGACGGCGAGAGCTGGCGCAGTGTCACGCTCGGCGAGGGCATGACGCCGGTTGTGAAATTTGACAAAGACGTTTTCTTCAAGATGGACTACTTTATGCCCACGCTGTCGTTTAAGGACCGGGGCGCGGCAGTTCTGATTGCGCACTGCAAGGCAATCGGCGTCGACCGCGTCGTACAGGACTCGAGCGGCAACGCCGGAAACGCCGTCGCGGCATACTGCGCAAAGGCAGGCATCGGCTGCGAAATTTTTGTTCCCGAGGGAACCAGTCCCAAAAAGATCGACATGATCCGCGCGCACGGCGCTGTCTGCACCGTTGTTCCCGGCTCGCGCGACCACTGCGCGGATGTGTGCCGGGAGAAGGTCGAAAAAGAGGGCGTATACTACGCGAACCACGTCTATAACCCATTTTTCTATGAGGGCACCAAAACCTATATCTACGAGGTTTTCGAGCAGCTCGGAAGAATCCCGGCAAACCTCGTCATCCCCGTCGGAAACGGCACGCTGTTTCTCGGTGCCATCTTCGCGCTGGAGCATCTGCAAAACAGCGGCGTAATCGACCGTTTCCCGCAGATCATTGCCCTGCAGAGCCAGAATTGCGACCCGCTGCTGCGCGCGGCGGAGGAACACCTCGACACGCCCGCCGCCGTCTCGCCTGCGCCGACCATCGCCGAGGGCATCGCCATTGGAAAACCGATGCGCGGGCAGGAAATTCTCTCGCTCGCCAAAAAGCACAACGTCCGCTTTGTCCACGCGCCGGAGGACAAAATTCTCGACGCACGCGCCGCGATTGCGCGCAGGGGCATCTACTGCGAGCACACCACCGCCGCCAATTACGCCGCCTATCTCGAGTATTGCAGACTCTACGGCGAAACCCCCGACACGTTAATTACCATGTGCGGGGCCGGTCTAAAATCCGATCATTAAATACCGGATGGCAATCCAGGGAACCGATTGCCATCCGGAAAGGAAGAAGGAAGGAGCGGATATGCAGTCTTCGGCGTCAGCCGGAGACGGAACGCAGCGAGTTTCTTCTGACGCTGTGCGGGACCGGTCTCAAGTCCGATCATTAAAAACCGGATAAAATCAGCGCAGCCGGAATTTCCAGCTGCGCTGTTTCGTATTTATTTCTGTCCCTGCGGAAGCAATTTCTGTTTGTGCCGCAAGTAATAGCCGTAGCCGGTAAGATCGGCAAGCAGCCAGCCGATCGGAATCGCCAGCCAGATACCGATCTCGCCGATGGGTCCTGCCAGAAGATACGCCAGCACCACGCGCGTGCCGAGCGAAATAACCGTCAGCACGACAGACATGCCCGGGCGCTTGATCGCGCGGTAGAACCCGTAGAGCAGGGACAAGCAGCCGATGCCGACATAGCACGCGCCCTCGACGCGCAGATACAAAACGCCTGCCGTAAGCACCTGCGTCTCCCCCGCCTGCACAAAAATGCGCATCAAGGGGTTCGCAAACACGAACACCAGCGCGGAAATCACGGCGGAGAACGCCGCGCTTGCAATCGTCGCCTGCCGGAAGCCCTGTTTGAGCCGCTCGCGGTCGCCCGCGCCGTAGTTCTGGGCGATGAAGGTAGAAAAGGCATTGCCGAAGTCCTGCACGGGCAAATACGCAAACGAATCGATCTTCACCGCCGCGGCAAACGCCGCCATGGTAACAGGTCCGAAGCTGTCGACCAGGCGCTGAATGAGCAGAATTCCGAAGTTCATCGCCGACTGCTGCGCGCAGGTCAGAAGCGACAGATCGAGAATCCCGGAGAGAATTTTCCGGCTGAACCGCCGGTCCTCCTTTCCGGGCAGAAATTCGCGGCATCTGCGCCCCGCGAAGATGGTAATTCCAACACCCGCGACATACTGCGAGAAAACCGTCGCAATCGCCGCGCCCGCAATCCCCCAGGAGAACACCAGCACAAAAAGAAGATCCAGCGCAATGTTCAGAAGCGCCGACGCGCCCAGAAACCACAATGGCGCGACCGAATTGCCGACCGCGCGCAGAAGGCAGGCAAAGAAGTTATAAAGAAACGTCGCGATAAGCCCGGCAAAGATAATCACCAGATACTCGCGCATGGAAGCGTACAGCTCGTCCGGAATCTGCAAAAAACGCAGAATCGGGTCTAAAAATACATAGACCAGCAGATTCAGAACTGCCGTCACCGCAAAGATCAGCACCAGCGCATGATGCACCGCACTTCGCAGCGCGCCGTAGTCCTTTTTCCCGAGGTAGATCGAAAACAGCGCGCCCGCGCCCATCGAAAGTCCCAGAAAAATCGACGTCAGAAACGTCATGAGCGTATAGGCAGAGCCCACCGCCGCCAGCGCATTTTTGCCCAGCGCCTGCCCGACAATGAACGTGTCGGCGATGTTATAAAGCTGCTGGAGTAAATTTCCCGCAATCATCGGCAGCGCAAAGAGCATCAGCCCCTTTGTGATATTCCCCTTGGTCAGATCGCGATACATGATAACACCTGCTTTTGATAGTCTGCCGCGCAGGCGCAGCCCGGCTATTATAGCCCGTTTCCCGAAGAAAAGCAACCGCCGCTTCGCGTGCGATCGGCAAAAGGTGCGGATTTTCCACCAATTCCGGTGCAGCGTGAATATTTTGCAAATATTTTCGAAAATCGGTAATTTTTTATTGATTTCCTCTTGCTATTTTTCAAAAATGCAATATACTAGGAAACAGGAGATCATCATAAGGGCGGGGACGATGTGGTACCGCCAATTTAACAATCCATGGCAGTCAAACGCTGCATGAGTAGAAATGGCGCGTCAAGTACCGGTCGGATGGGAGGTTGCCGCCGGGCGAAGGAGTTTCTCCGCGGTGTCATTTCGCATCCGCTGTTTGTGCAGGACCCTCTGACGGTTCGTCAGAGCTTCCTGAGAAATCTGTTGCGTTTCACTGGAAAGGATGTTTCGTCTGCCGCATCATCATATGTTTCAACCTCCTCCCATCATTTCGATTCGGAGGCTATTTTTATGTCTAAACATCAATCCGCAGCCATCGCGCGCCCGCATGCGCGCAGTCTCAAAAACGTCCGGACGCTGGTTGTTTCCGCCGTTCTCGCCGCCATCAGCGTGGTGCTGGCGCGGCTGATCATCCCAATGCCCGACGTGTCGACGCGCTTCTCTCTGGAAGCCGTGCCCATTTTCCTCGCCGGTATGTTCTTCGGTCCCATTCCCGGCGCGCTCGTGGGCTTTTCGGCGGACCTGGTCGGCTGCCTGTTCTCGGGCTACGGCTACAATCCGCTGTTCTGCGTACCGCCGATTCTCTATGGGCTGTGCGCGGGCTTTTTCCGTCCGATGCTCGCAAAGAAGACCAATCCTGCGACGATCGGTCTGGCGTTCCTGCCCGCGATTGTTCTCGGCTCGATTCTCTATCAGAGCTGGTCTCTCGCCTTCGTCTACGGCGGCGATGCCTTCGAGGCGTTTTTCCTGGCGAAGCTTGCCTCGCGCTCGTTGCAGTTCGGCATCACCTTTGTCCTCGACGTTCTGATTGTATGGCTGCTGTATAAAGCAAAAGTGTTCTCGAGCGCAAAGCTCTGGCCGCCGGTTTCCGGCGCGCAGAAGCCCGCACGCGAGAACGGAATCTGAAGGAAAGAAGTTTTTCGTTATGACGCTGGAACAAGCATTGCATTACATCCACGCTGTCTGCTGGAAGGGCAGCATTCCCGGGTTAGATCGCATCAATGCGCTGCTCGACAAGCTGGACCACCCCGAGCGCGCCTGCAAATTTGTCCATGTCGCCGGTACCAACGGCAAGGGCTCGACCTGCGCGATGCTCGCCTCGATTTTTCAGGCGGCAGGCTACAAGACGGGGCTTTACACATCGCCCTACATTCTCCGCTTCAACGAGCGCATCCAGGTAAACGGGCAGCAGATTCCCGACGAGGCGATCTGCGAGCTGACCGAGTACATCAAGCCCTTTGCCGACTCGATTTTCGAGCAGCCGACCGAGTTTGAAATGGTCACGGCGCTGGGCTTTGAATACTTCAAGCGCGAGAAATGCGACATTGTGATCTGCGAGGTCGGCATGGGCGGCGAATTTGACGCGACGAACGTGATTCTTCCCCCCGAGGCGGCGGTCCTGTGCAACATTGGACTTGACCACACCGAGGTTCTGGGCGATACGCTCGAAAAAATCGCGGCGACCAAGTCCGGCATCATCAAGCCCGGCTGCGACGCCGTCATTTACCGCGAGCAGCCGTCGGTGGAGGCGGTGTTTGAAGCGCGCTGCAAGCAAGTCGGCGCGCGGCTTCACAAGGCGGACTTCGATTCCATCCGCCTGGAGTCGCACGGTCTTTCCGGTCAGGTCTTCTCCTGCGGAAGATTCCAGCACCTGAAGCTGCCGCTGCTCGGAGAGCATCAGCTGCACAATGCCGCGGTCGTTCTTGCAGCGGTCGATGCGCTGAAATCGCGCGGCTGGAACCTCACCGACGAGGCGGTCCGCACGGGTCTTGAAACCGTGCAGTGGCCCGGCCGCTTCCAGCTCATGCGCGAAAAGCCGCTGTTCATCGTCGACGGCGGACACAACCCGCAGTGCATCGAAGCGCTCGTCAAAAATATCGACGACTATCTGCAAGGAAAGGAACTGACGGTTCTCACCGGCGTTCTGGGCGACAAGGATTACCACTGCATGTACAAAAACGTCGCGCCCTATGCCAAGGAGTTCATCACCATCACCCCGGCCAACCCCCGCGCCATGCAGGCGTCCGATCTTGCCGCGTACCTGCGCGGCTTCGGAAAGCCCGCGACGGCCTGCGACGTCGTCGAAGACGGCGTGAAGCTTGCCATCGAGCATGCAGGCGAAAACGGCGTGGTGCTGTGCTACGGCTCTTTGTACATGATCGGCGACATTGACGCCGCGCTCAAGAAGCTCTCCTGACGCAGCCGAATGCACCAGCGCCCGCCGGACATCGGCGGGCGCTGATTTTCTCCAGATCGCGCAAAAGAAAACCCTGAAACAAATGACCAGTTTGTTTCAGGGCTTCTCTTTTCAAAATATATGAGGGGAAAATGAAAAAGTGTATATCGCTTCTTGCAGGATTATCATATCAGGGGGTTATTAAAAAACTTAGCGGGAAGTTATTAAATATGTATGAAATCCAAAATTTTTTTGCTTTTTTGGAGCTCCGGTAAAATTCACAAAAACGTTACAAACTTTTTGTGCAACCCCATTGACAAATCCGGGCCTCGGGGTTACACTGTAGAAAATTGAGTTAGCACTCGAAGGCAGAGAGTGCTATGGTGTATCTGAAAACTCGTGATGTGACCGGCAGCGAGGAATTTTTGCGTTGAGCAAGACATTTTTGCGCAGGAATACTGACGTATTTCAAGGAAACATGGTACGGCGCAGCGCAAAAAGGTCCGCTGTCCGGGTGCATTGGGAGTCTTCAGATACACCCTAAAAGGAGTGGAATCTATGAATGCACAGAAGTATACGCAGAAGTCTTTGGAAGCGATTCAGGCTGCGCAGCAGCTGACGATTGAAAATCAGAACCAGCAGATCGAACAGGTCCATCTGCTCGCAAGTCTCATCCGGCAGGAAAACGGTCTTGCGCCGCAGCTGCTGCGGAAGATGGGCGTGACGGTGGAAAGTCTCGACGCCGCCGTTTTGCAGGAGCTGGGAAAGCTCCCGCGCGTGACAGGCTCCGGCAGAGAAGCCGACCGCTACTATGTGGCAAGACCGGTCGACGAGGCGCTGAACCGCGCCGAAAAGCTTGCCGACGAGATGAAAGACGACTTCGTCTCCGTCGAGCATCTGCTGCTTGCTTTGATTGAGACAGCGGACCCGACCTTAAAGCGCCTGTTCTCCACCTACAATATTACAAAGGAGCGCTTTTTGCAGGCGCTGCAGTCCATCCGCGGCAATCAGCGCGTGACCTCCGATTCTCCGGAGGACACCTATGAGGCGCTGGAGAAATACGGCACCGATCTTGTCAAGCGCGCACGCGAGCAGAAGATGGACCCCGTCATCGGTCGTGACGAGGAAATCCGGAATGTGATCCGCATCCTGTCCCGCAAGACGAAAAATAACCCTGTTCTCATCGGCGAACCGGGCGTCGGCAAAACGGCAATCGTCGAGGGTCTGGCGCAGCGGATTGTCTCCAACGAGGTGCCGAAGGCATTGCAGGACAAGACCATCTTCTCTCTGGATATGGGCAGCCTGATTGCAGGCGCAAAATACCGGGGCGAATTTGAAGAGCGTCTGAAGGCGGTTTTGTCCGAGGTCAAGAAGTCGGAGGGCAGAATCATCCTCTTCATCGACGAGCTGCACACCATCGTGGGCGCCGGCAAGACCGAAGGCTCGATGGACGCAGGCAACCTTCTCAAGCCGATGCTGGCGCGCGGCGAGCTGCACTGCATCGGCGCAACAACGCTCGATGAATACCGGCAGTATATCGAAAAGGACCCTGCGCTCGAGCGCCGGTTCCAGACCGTTCTGGTTCAGGAGCCGACGGTCGAGGATACGATTGCAATCCTGCGTGGTCTGGAGTCGAGATACGAGGTCTTCCACGGCGTCAAAATCACAGACCCCGCCATCATTGCCGCCGCGACGCTCTCGAACCGCTATATCACCGACCGGTTCCTGCCCGATAAGGCAATCGACCTCATCGACGAGGCTTGCGCCATGATCCGTACCGAGATGGACTCGATGCCGACCGAGCTGGATGTGATCAACCGCAAGATCATTCAGATGCAGATCGAAGAGGCAGCGCTCAAAAATGAGGATGACGAGCTTTCCAAGGCGCGCCTTGCCGAGCTGCAGAAGGAGCTTGCCGAAAACCGCGAGCGCTTCAATACCATGAAGGCGCAGTGGGAAAACGAGAAAAAGGCAATCGGTCAGGTCCAGCAGCTGCGTGAGCAGATCGAGCAGCTGAACCGCGACATTGAGCTTGCCGAAAAGAACGGCGAGTATGAAAAAGCCGCAAAGCTCAAATACGGCGATTTGCCGGAGCTCAAAAAGCAGCTTGAGCAGGCGGAAAAGCAGACGCAGAACGCAAAGGGTTCGAATCTGCTGCGCAACAAGGTAACGGAAGAAGAAATCGCGAAGATCATCGAGCGCTGGACCGGCATTCCGGTCTCGCGGCTGATGGAATCGGAGCGTGAGAAGCTGCTGCATCTGGAAGATACGCTGCACAAGCGCGTCATCGGGCAGGACGAGGCGGTCCGCGTCGTCGCCGAAGCAATCCAGAGAAGCAGAGCAGGCATCCAGGACCCGAACCGTCCGCTCGGCTCGTTCCTGTTCCTGGGTCCGACCGGCGTCGGCAAAACAGAGCTTGCAAAAACGCTTGCCGCGGCGCTGTTTGACGATGAAAAGAACCTCATCCGCATCGACATGTCGGAGTACATGGAGAAATTCTCCGTGTCGCGTCTGATTGGCGCGCCTCCCGGATACGTGGGCTATGAGGAAGGCGGTCAGCTGACCGAAGCGGTCCGCCGCCGTCCGTACTCGGTCATTCTGTTTGACGAGATTGAAAAGGCGCACCCGGATGTGTTCAACGTCCTGCTGCAGGTCCTCGACGACGGCAGAATCACGGACAGTCAGGGCAGAACCGTGGACTTCAAGAACACGATCATTATCCTGACCTCGAACCTTGGCAGCCAGATTCTGCTCGACGGCATCGGTCCCGACGGCGAGATTACGCAATCGGCAAAGGATCAGGTCGACAGTCTGCTCCACCACACCTTCCGCCCCGAGTTTTTGAACCGGCTCGACGAGATTGTCTTCTATAAGCCGCTTACCAAAGAGAATATCACCGGCATCATCGACTTGCAGATTGACGCCCTCAACAAGCGTCTTTCCGATAAGCAGCTGCACTGCGAGCTGACGGACGCTGCAAAGCAGCTGATCATCGACACCTCGTATGACCCGCAGTTCGGTGCGCGTCCGCTGCGCCGGTATATCCAGCACACGGTCGAAACGCTGATTGCAAAGAAGATTCTCGAAGGCAGCATCCTGCCCGGCGAGACCATCACCGTCGATGTTCAAAACGGCGACCTTGTCATCCGGTAATTGCTTTTTCCAATCCTTCAAAACTGCCGCCGCACCGATTGTGGTGCGGCGGCAGTTTTTTGCACCTTGCAAGCGCGCAGCATTTCCGGTAGAATAGACGCGAAGGAAGGGATTTCATGGAACTCATCGCGCGCTACGGCGGTCTGCCGGACCGACTTGCACCGTTCTGCCAGACCGCGCCCATGCTGCGCCTGCGGCAAGTCGGCATGCACTGCGGCTGCGAGTATACCGCCTGCCCGATCTATGACGGCAAAGCGCCGTATACCAGATACCTGCACAGCCTCGGCGCAGCTGCCATCGTCTGGCACTTTACTGAAAACGCCGCGCAGAGCCTGAGCGCACTGTTTCACGATATCGCAACGCCCGCCTTTGCCCACGTGGTGGATTTTCTGAACGAAGACCATCTGAGGCAGGAGTCGACCGAGGCGCCGACGCATGAGATTCTTGCCGGCGATGCGCAGATTCAGGCGCTTTTGCGCCCGCTCGGACTGCGCACACACGATGTGGACGACTATCACCGCTACCCGATTGCAGACAACGACTCGCCCCGGCTGTCCTCCGACCGGCTGGAATATACGCTCGGAAACGCTTACCGGGTGTTCGGTGCGCCGCTTGGCGAAATTTCCGCCGTCTACGGCAATCTCTTCGTCGCGCGCGCGGAAGACGGTCTTTGCGAGCTTTCGTTTCGCGATCTGGAGGCGGCGCAGATATTTTCCCGCTGGTCGCTGCGGCAGTCGCAGTGGTTCGTAAGCGACGACGACCGCTTTTTTATGCAGGCGCTCGCCGATCTTCTGCGCTTTGCCATCCGGACCGGTGCGATCGCCAAAGACGATCTTCTTCGCACTGAGCCGGACGTTCTCGCAAGACTGACCGCCGACTCTGCCTGCGCCCGATTCTGGGCGCAATACCGCCGCATCACCGGCACCTGCGCCGGAAAAACGCCGCCGGCTAATACCTACGCCGTGCGTGTGCGCGCAAAAAAGCGGCACATCAATCCGCTCGTGCAGACGCCATCCGGCATGAAGCGGCAGACCGAGCTGGACGAAGCGTTTGCTGCGCAGCTGCGCGCGTTTTTGCGGGACGATTTTGACCGCTTCGTCTGGGCAGGCTTTACAGACTGACGGAAAGGAGCTTTTCATGGCAGGAAGATTCTCCCGAAAAAAGAAAACCGGCGCGTCGTGGCTTCTGGGTCTGGTTCTGATGTTGCTGCTCCTTGGCGCGATTGCGCTTGGGGCAGGCTGGGTGCTGCGCGCGGCAAAAGCAGTCGGCGCGCAGCACGCGCAAAAAGAGCCGGAAGCCGCGCAGCAAGCCGCGCAGGAAGCGCCCGCCGTGCAGAAAACGGAACCGGATGCAGCTGAAACTACGCAGGCAGATTCCGCGCCAGACCAAACGCAGACGCTTCCAGCAGAGCAGAAAGCGGAGCCTGCCCGCGTGCGGCTCATGGCGCTCGGCGACAATCTGATTCACAACACCGTCTACTGGTCGGCAGAGCTGCCGGATGGCGGGTATGACTTCACGTCCTTCTATGCCTCGATTGCGCCCGTGGTGCAAAGCTATGACCTCGCCTGCATCAATCAGGAGACCATTCTGGTCAGCGACCCCGCGCTCTATGCCAACTACCCGAGCTTCGGCTCTCCCGTGCAGGTCGCCGACGCGCTGGCGCAGACCGGCTTTTCCGTCATCACCGGCGCAACAAACCACTGCTTCGACAAGGGCGAAACCGGCATTCTCGATACCTGCCGCTACTGGCGCGAGCACTACCCCGAAATTACCACGCTCGGCATCCACGACTCACAGCAGGACGCGCAGACGCTTCGCGTCGTGGAGAAAAACGGCATCCGCATTGCAATGCTCAACTACACCTACGGGCTCAACGGCGGCGCGCCGGGAAATTCCTGGATGGTCGACCGCTTTGTGACGTTCGACGCAGTGCAGGACGATCTGGCGCGCGCGAAAGAAGCGTCTGATTTTGTGATTGTCTTCGCCCACTGGGGCGAGGAAGGGACCTTCCGCCCGAACGACTACGAACGCACTTGGGCGCAGGTGTTGGCAGACGGCGGCGCAGACCTGATCATTGGCGCCCATCCGCACGTGGTTCAGCCCGCGCGCATACTGATGGCAGAGGATGGGCGCGAGGTGCCGGTCTTTTACTCACTCGGCAATTTCCTGTCTCACCAGACAAGCCCGGAGAATATGCTCGGCGGCATGGCAAGCGTCACGATCTGCATGGACGACACCGGCGCCTATGTCGAAGACTACGAGCTGCTGCCGACCATCAATCTGATCACCAAAAATCCGGACACCGGCTGGTACAACTACGCTCCCATGCTGTTATCCGACTACACTCCGGAGCTTGCTGCCACGCACCACATCCCCGGCTGCTCCGTTGACGCCATGCAGACGCTTTTTGATCAAATCACCTCCGGCACCGCCGGATAAAGAAACTCCGTACCTGTTTCAGGTACGGAGTTTTTGTCGTTACAGCACGCGAAGCAGAACCATATACACAGCGGTTCCCGCGAGGATGCTCAGAAACGTGTTGTGCTTCCATTTATGTACCAGCGCCGTCGCGCCGACGCCCAGCAGCTGGCACACGCCGCCGGGATACCATGCATCCGGCACACTTTTGAGGCAGTAAACAACCAGCACCGCCATGATTGCCGGCGGCAGTGCATGCCCGAGCCGCTCTAACCATGCGGGCATCTTCCGCTCGCCGGAAAACGCCAGAAACGGCAGCGCCCGCAGGAAAAACGTACAGGCAAACGGCACCAGAACCACCAGCAGAAATCTTCCCGTACTCATGCCTGCGCCTCCTTCCTGCCCGCAAAACCAGAATGCCGGACGTTGCCAGCAGCGCCGGAAGCATGAAGCCGCTTGCACCGAAGATCGCCAGCGCAAGCACTGCCACGCACAGCCCCGCCAGCGCCGGCGTATGCATTCTCGCCTTTTCCCACTGGTCGATGAAAATCGTCACAAACAGCGCCGTCATGCAAAAATCGATGCCCGTCAGATCAAACGGGATGATCTGCCCCAGCATGCCGCCGAGGGCAGACGCCGCCGTCCAGTAGATATGGCTCAGCAGCGCAAGATAAAACATCGTCTCGCGCCTTTTTCCGGCGGAAGGTTTTCCAGCGTGCAGTTGACGGCGCAGGTTTCGTCCGTCATGGAATGGATCATATTCAGACCGTACCCCGGCGAAATATACGATGACCTTTCCCAAGGGCTACAATG
>CALERM010000199.1 GCA_937907715.1 uncultured Clostridia bacterium | reverse complement strand
TGAGCTATTTGGCGCTTGATACGAAGGGGGATTTGGCAAGAAATTACGGAACGATCGCGAAAAAATACTACGGCTACCACGTTTCCGTGATCGATCTTCGCAACCCGACGCGCTCGGACGGGAGCAATCTTTTGACACTCATCAACCGTTACATGGACATTGCGCGGGAGCATCCGGACAACCTTGCGGCGCGGGCAAAGGCAGAGAAATACGCGAAGATTCTTGCCAAAACCATCGTCAATCCGGGCGGCGACGATCAGGATCGCGGACAGAACGCGTTCTTCTACGACGCCGCCGAGGGTCTTCTCACGTCAGTCATTCTGCTGCTTGCCGAATACGTTCCGCCCGACAGCGCCGGTCACGAAAAGCGGCACATCGTGTCCGTGTTCAAGCTGGTGCAGGAGCTTCTCGCGCCCAGCGGGCAGAACAAGAAAACTGGCTTTCAGGTTTTAATGGACAATCTTCCTTCAACGCATAAGGCACGCTGGTTTGCGGGTGCAGCCCTCAATACCTCCGAACAGGGCATGGCGTCCGTCATGTCCACGGTGCTGTCCCGCTTGAACGCTTTTCTGGATTCCGAGCTGGAGCAGGTACTTTGTTTTGACAGCGCCATCGATGCAGAACATTTTGCCGCTGAGAAATCCGCGATCTTCCTTGTGCTGCCGGAGGAAGACAATACCAAAAATTTTATGGCAGGTCTGATGATCCAGAACCTTTCGCGTGAGCTCTTCTCCGTTGCCGACGAGCATGGCGGCAAGCTGCAAAACCGCGTTGTGTTCTACTGCGACGAGCTTGGCACGATGCCGCCATTCGATATTCTGCCGCTGTTCTCGGCTGGTCGAAGCCGCAAGCTGACGCTTGTGCCGATCATCCAAAGCCTCGCGCAGCTCGAAAAGAATTACGGCAAAGAGGGTGCGGAAATTATTGGTGACAACTGTCAGGACACGATCTTCGGTGGCTTTGCACCGAACAGCCAGACGGCGGAGACGCTCTCCAAAGCGCTCGGCAGCCGGACTGTTTTGACCGGTTCCATCAGCAAAGGGAAAGACAGCAATAGTCAGAGTTTGCAGATGGCAGAGCGTGCGCTTTTATCGCCCGATGAACTGAAAAATCTCCCAAAGGGTAACTTCATTGTCATGAAAACCGGTACGCATCCCATGCGCACGAAGCTGCAATTATATTTCAAATGGGGCATTTCCTTTGAAGAACCATATCAGGTGCCGGAGCGCGCGCAGCGCGAGGTTTACTACGCAGGAAAGGAGGAAT
>CALERM010000198.1 GCA_937907715.1 uncultured Clostridia bacterium | reverse complement strand
GAAAAGGAGGGCTTTGCATGATAAAACGAACCCACTTTGCTTTCTTACTTGCCGCAGCAATTCTTGCGTTGAGTCTGCTCGCCGGGTGCGTCGGGAAGGAAGCAGCGCAGGACGACGACCCGGTCGTCGCGTCTTACGGCGAAACGGAAATCCGCAGAAGCCTTGTCGATTATGAAAAGCAGAACCAGCAGGCGCTCTCCGGCGGCAAAGCCGTCAGCGACAAAGAAGCCGTCGACCAGCTGCTTGAGAACCTCGCCATGCTCGACGAGGCAGAGCACCTCGGGCTTTCCGTCTCGCAGGAGGAGGTCGACGAAGCCTTCACCGCGCAGCAGCAGAACTATGAAGCCTACGAAGATGCGCGCGCAGTGATCGACGACTGGTGCGAGCAAGCAGGCGTTACGACAGAGGGATATTTTGCAGCCATCCGCGAGCAGCTTCCGCGTGTCATACTCCGACAAAAGCTGCGCGACGCGCTCGGCGAGGAATACTGCCAGGCGCATGGGCTGACGTTTACAAAGGTCAATCCGCCCGAGAAAATGCGCGACTATGTGCAAAACTATCTCGACGGCTTGCTGAAAAAATACAGGACAAAAATCACCTACTATCCGGCGCTCAACGGCTGAGCCTCAAAAGCATTGACGTGCAAACCCGGAGACCTTCAATTCAAGCTCTCCGGGTTTTTCCATGCTTTGCGGCAGCTTACCGTACCTCCGGCTGATAGACGTAGCTCTCGCTTGCCGCGTCGTAGTACCAGACCAGCGTCTGACCGGTGAGCATGAGCCGCACGTCGCTGTTGCCGTCGCCGTTTGAATCCTCCAGCGACAGCGCTTCAAACAGATCGTGTGCGCCCTCGATTTTCTCCGGATAGACCGCTTCTGCAAAAAACGTCTGTGTTTCTTCATCCAGGTAAAACTCCACGCCGCTGTCAAATACGCAGGCAAGCACGCTCGTCTGCTCCCCCGCTCTCATGATGGTCCCCGCGTCGCTCACCTGCCCATAGGTGCGCCAGTCCGCGCCCGCGATGTCCATTTCCTGTTCCTGCTCCTGTTTCTGCGCCGCGCAGGCGGCACACAGCAGCAGCGCCAGCGACAGCAGCCCCATTGCTGTCCGTTTCCAGAATCTTTTCATGACCTGTTCTCCCCTCTTGCTCTGACAGTTTTGTTTTATCATACCATCCGTCCATACAAACCGCGAGTAACCGCCGGTTAGCAATTGCAGAAGCCTTCTTCCAGGTTGTATTTTCATTCCGATTCTGTTAGAATTGAGAAGCTACGCTCGATATTTGTCTGGAAGGGACGGATGCACAGTGAAAAGTACGACGCGGGACATGACGGTCGGCAGTCCGTGGAAGCTGATTGCGGGCTTTGCGCTGCCGGTCCTGCTGAGCCAGATTTTCCAGCAGCTGTATAACACCGCCGACTCTCTGATCGTCGGGCGCTTTCTCGGCGACGAAGCGCTTGCCGCAGTCAGCTCGTCCGGTCCTCTGATTTTTCTGATGACCAGCTTTTTTGAGGGCTTGACACTCGGCGCGGGCGTTTCCATCTCGCGCTACTTTGGTGCGAGAGACGACGCGCGGGTTGAGCGCGCCATCCACGCGAATATTTTCGTGAACCTTCTGAGCGGCATTTTCCTCACCATCCTCGGCGTCCTGGCAACGCCAACCATTCTTCGCTGGATGGGCACCGACCCGGAGGTCCTGCCAGACGCCATCTCCTATTTCCGCTATTATTTTACCGGCGTGCTGGCGGTCATGCTTTATAACGCCTGCAAGAGCGTTATGAATGCGCTCGGCGACAGCAGGAGACCGCTTTATTATCTGCTGCTGTCGTCGGCGGTCAATATCGCGCTGGACCTTCTGTTCATCGGCGGCTTCGGCTGGGGCGTGTGGGCTGCCGCCGCAGCGACGGTCATCTCGCAGGCAATCAGCATGATTCTGTGCCTGATCCGGCTCTCGCGCAAGACGGCAAACTATCGTCTGCGGCTGTCGCACCTGCGCGCCGACCGTGAAATGATCGGCTTGATTCTCCGCTACGGGCTTCCCTCCGGCGTGCAGAATTCCGTCATCGGTCTTGCAAACGTCGTCGTGCAGACGAACATCAATTCCTTCGGAAAAATCGCCATGGCGGCTTACGGCACCTACAGCAAGCTCGAAGGCTTCGCCTTCCTGCCGATTACAAGCTTTACGATGGCGCTCACAACCTATACCAGCCAGAATCTGGGCGCGCAGAAATATGACCGCGCGAAAACCGGCGCACGCTTTGGCATCGTCAGTGCCCTGCTGCTTGCGGAGCTGATCGGCATCGCCATGTATATTACCATGCCGCAGCTGGCAGGTCTGTTCAGCCGGACGCCGGAGGTTATCGCGCTGGCGACGCAGCAGGCGCGTGCCATTACCCTCTTTTACTGTCTGCTCGCCTATTCTCACGCGGCAGCCTCCGTCTGCCGCGGTGCAGGCAAGGCGTTCGTACCGATGCTTGTGATGCTTGCCGTCTGGTGTGTGCTGCGCATCACGTATATCACGCTGATCATGCGCTACAGTCACGAAATCCGCTTCATCTACTACGCTTATCCTATCACGTGGTCCGTCAGCTCGGTCATCTTTTTTATATACTACCACTGCTCCGACTGGGTCCACGGCTTCGACGCGGCGGAAAAGCGCAAAATCCCTTCCTGAACCAAACGCAGCGGATGCTTTTCTTGCATCCGCTGCGTTTTATGCCTGTCTGTTTTTCATCCGGAACCGCGCCTTATGCCGCGCTATTTGATCGTTTCGCTGTTGTTGAGAACGTTGACGCTGTATAAAAACAGCACGTCCTGATCGGTAAACGTCAGAAAGCTTCCAAGCCTCGCGCTCGGAAGATAGCGGATATCGACCAGCGTGATTTTTGCGTAGCCATCTAAAAGCAGCGGCGCCAGGCTGCTGGCAAACGAGTCGCGGAAAATCACCAGCTCTTTGTCCGTCTTCGCGTTCGGGTTTTCAATCGTCAGAAGCGACACCGAGCCGGACAGGAACATCTCATAGGGGTCCTTCCCCGCCGCCTTTTCCATATCATAGACCGCGCAGGTCCTGTTCGTTTCAAAGTTCGTCACGATGGCATGATCAATGGTATCGCTCGTCAGATACGAAATCGTCTCCGGCTTTACGGGAAGCGCCGCGTAGCCGTAGTAAAGCCCGTAATAGTCGCGCGCAAGCGTCTGCGTTTCAAATTGTTCTTCGACACTTGCGCCCATTGCTTCCGCAATCGTTTTTGCCGTGGGCACGAGCCGGTCCTGCCGCCAGTGCAGGTCGGTTCTGTAATAATCGTCTGCCGTCAGACTCCCGGTCAGATCAATACTCTGCGCCCACGGGAGGCTTTCGCGCATGGACGAGAAAAAAGCGTCGTAATCCAGCGCCGGATATCCGTTCTGCTTCGCCAGATAGTAGTTTTTGTCGGGAATCACCGCAAGATAGGGCTTCACATCCGTGCCCGCAAGATATGTGTCATAGACGAACTGAAATCGCTCCTGCGCGTGCCTGATAGAATCTTCGTTCAGCGGGTATTCCAGCTTCGAGACGAAACCGTCTGCCAGATACACGCCGTGGTTGTCCTTCTGCCGGTACACGCCGAGCGACAGCAGGCTCTTGAGCGTCCGGAACTGCTCGCGCAGCGGGAACTGATCGAGCGTGTAACTCTCAAAATCGCCCGTCCATGTTCCATCCGCAAACGCGGAAAGCGAGAACTCCGGAAGCTGCGCGAGACTCCGCCGCTCCGACTGAGACTGCGCGTCCGCGGGCTTGAGCGCGCCCCAGACGGCAAAGCCGAACAGAAACACTCCCAGAAGCAGGACGGTCCCCATGGTTTTGTTCTTCTGCATCCTCCTGCCTCCTTAAAATCGGAAATACAAAAACGGGTTAAACGACCCGTCGACCAGAAACGCCGTACACGCGGCAAGAAGCACAAGCATGACAAGCGGCTGCAAAAAGACCGGCGCGCGCGCACCGAAGCTGGTTTTCCCGAACCTGGAAACCGCGTTCGATACCAGCGGCGTCGCGCCGATTACCGCAAACAGGAACGTTCCGGCGTAGCTTTTGAGATAATAGACACTCTCCACGCTGGTCAGCGGCAGCCCGTCCGCGCCGAACATCGCGCCGAGCTGCGAAACCGCCTCCGACACAGAGTCCGCGTTAAACAGGACAAAGCTCAGCGTTACAAGCAGCAGCACGTAGACATGCTTGAAAACATGCGTCTTTTCCAGCAGCCTGCCGTACACCAGCTTCTCTGCCACCAGCAGGACCGCAAAGCCCAGCCCCCACAGGACAAAGTTCCAGCTTGCCCCGTGCCACAGACCGGTCAGCATCCAGACAACAAGGATATTGCGCAGCCATTTTGCTTTTGATCCGCGGTTTCCGCCGAGCGGAATATAGACATAGTCCCGGAACCAGGAACCGAGGCTGATATGCCAGCGCCGCCAGAATTCGGTGATTGAGCTGGAGATATACGGGTAGTTGAAATTCTCCCGAAACTGGAAGCCGAAGATTCTGCCGAGTCCGATTGCCATATCGCTGTAGCCGGAAAAGTCAAAATAGAGCTGCAGGGTGAA
Source organism: uncultured Clostridia bacterium (assembly GCA_937907715.1). Lineage (GTDB taxonomy): Bacteria > Bacillota > Clostridia > Oscillospirales > Oscillospiraceae > CAG-170. Next base: position 1,582 of record CALERM010000198.1, on the reverse strand, counting down.
GCTCACAGCGTAGAGCCAGAAATAGAGAACCGACAGGTCCCTGCTTTGCTGAAACGCCGTAATCAGCTCGTACAGAACATTTGCCAGCAGCACCTTTTTCGATAACCCGATCACAAACCGGCACGCGCCGGACGATACATCCTCAAGCGTCGTCTCGCGGCTGTCCAGCTGCGGTGCAATTTCCGCGTAGCGCACAATCGGTCCTGCAATGAGCTGCGGGAACATGGCGATATACGTGCCGAGCTTCAAAAAGCTCTTCTGTGCAGGCACTTCCCCCCGGTAGACATCCACCACATAGCTTAAAATCTGAAACGTGTAAAAACTGATGCCGATGGGAAGCGCCACGTGCAGAAGCTTTATGGAAGCGCCTGTCACAGCGTTCAGGCTGGATATAAAAAAGTCTGCGTACTTGCAGTATCCGAGCAGCCCCAGACTCAGACAGACCGAAGCGGTCAAAAACAGCTTTGACCGCTTCGTGCGCCTGCGATTTTTTTCAATCAACCGCCCGAAGACATAGCCCTGCGCGATGCTCAGCAGCATGAACACGCAGAAGCGCGGCTCGCCCCAGGCATAAAACAGGAGGCTCGATGCAAACAGCACCGCATTTTTTGCGCCGCGCGGCACAAGAAAATAGACTGCCAGCACAAGCGGCAAAAAATAGTATAAAAACGGAATGCTGGAAAATAACATAGAGCCTCCACGGTTTTGTATGGTTTATGCGCTGATTGCCTCATCGTAGGCAGTGGTAAAGCCCGCGTCCGCCGCAAAGAGCTTGTCGCGGAAGGTGTTGACCAGGTCCTCGTTGCCGTAGACTGATACGATCAGATTGCCGTTCGTCGCAAGGAACATCTTGTCCGGGAAGCCGCACATCCAGTGCTTGCCGGAAATCTCGGTGTGAATGTCCTCGACAATCGCGGAAACATCGTCCGCGTTTGCCACGTGGAACGCGCCGCAGGTGAAGGTGTTGCCATTCATCATATGCATGATGGACGCCGCACCGTCGAGCTTTGCAACATCCGCTGCCGGGAAGGTCAGAAGATACGACACCGTGTCGGCGTTTGCAATGTTCACGTTGCCAGCCGCATCGTTGACGTTGGTATCATAATCGCCGCCTGCCGCCGGGAACTTTTCGTCCTCCGTATAGCTCGACCAGACCTTGTTGAGAAGATCCAGCGCAGCCTTGGCGCTCTCGGCGTTTTCCGTGCCGCCTTCCGCAGCTGGCTTATTTTCTTCGGACTGCTGACCGCCGCCTTCAACGAGAAAGCCGTCGTCCGGCATAACCGCAGGCGTATCGATATTGACGCCATCCGAAGCGCCGTCGTCTGCCGGTGTTTCCGCGGGTTCCTCGGCAGGCGCTTCCGGCTGCTCTGCCGGGGTTTCAGGCTGCTGGTCAGAGGTCGAAGGGGTCTCCGGCTCTGTCGTATCGTTTGTGTTTTTGCTCGCGCAGGCAGCAAAACTGAAGACGCACGCCAGCGCGAGAAGCATTGCAAGTAACTTTTTCATGATTGGGTTCTCCTTTGGGTTTCTTAGGGTGTATCTGAAAACTCCCGATGTGACCGGCAGCGAGGATTTTTTGCGCTGA
>CALERM010000197.1 GCA_937907715.1 uncultured Clostridia bacterium | reverse complement strand
GCGCAACGTATCTGGACGTCAACATCGGTCCTGCCGAGTCCAACGGTCCGGAGCTGATGACCTGGGCAGTCAAGCTGCTGCAGGAAAACTTCAACAACGTGCCTCTGGCGCTCGATACTGCCAACAAGAAGGCAATCGAAGCCGGCATCAAGGTTTACAACCGCACCAACGGCAAGCCCATCGTCAACTCCGCTGACGCAGGCTCGCGTATCTCCTACATCGACCTCGCTGCTGCCAACGACGCAATCTGCGTGGCGCTCTGCTCCGCCGACGGCATCGCAAAGGACAACGAAGAGCGCATGATGCACTGCCATCATATGCTCGAGCGCGGTCTGTCCCTGGGCATGGAAGCGACCGACCTCTGGTTCGACCCGCTGTTCCTCGTCGTCAAGGGCATGCAGGACAAGCAGCTGGACGTTCTGAACGCCATCAAGCTGTTCTCCGACGAAGGCTTGAAGTCCACCGGCGGTCTGTCCAACAACTCCAACGGCGCACCGAAGAACGTCCGCCCGATCATGGACTCCGCGCTGGTTGCCATGGCGATGATGCAGGGTCTGACCTCCGCCATCGTCAACCCCAACGACCTGCGCCTGATGGAGACCATCAAGTCCTGCGACATTTTCCTGAATCACGAGCTGTATTCCGACTCCTATCTGGACGTCTAAGTTTCATCATTCATACCGTGGTTCCCTGCCAGAAATGGCAGGGAACTGCTCCATTTATCCCCGGAACGCGCAGCGTCCAGCCATGCGGCGCGTTTCGGCAAACGCACAATTTTATCATTTTTCAGGAGGGTATTTATGAGCGTATTAACTGATCTGATTTATGGCGGCTCGAATGCCGTCGCCGGTCTGACCGAGAGCGCGGTCAATGATGCAATTGCCAAATACGGCGCAGACAAGGAACTTGCGTTCCCCGATACTGCTTATTACTTCCCCACAATTTATGCGGCAACCGGCGTCAAGGTCAAAACGCTCGGCGATCTTCCTGCATGTGTGGGCGTACTCAAGAGTCTGATTACCAATCAGGAAGACCTCGCTCAGGCGCTGAACGCCGGTCTTGCAACTGCCGTCGGCGCGGAAATTCTCGAGGGTCTCAAGTTTATCGAGCCGAAGGATGCCTATGAGCAGGCTCGGGTGCCCGGCATCGGCTTTGTGCCCGACCCCATCATCCGCTCGCTCGGCGTGCCGCTGGTCACGGGTGATATCCCCGGTGTTGCCGTCGTGCTCGGCAAGGCGGAAAACGGCGAAGATGCGGCAAAGGTTGTCAAGGACTACCAGTCGAAGGGCATCATGACCTTCCTGATCGGCGATGTGATCGAGCAGTGCGCCGACGCGGGCGTCAAGATGGGTCTGGAGCTGCGCGTCATCCCGCTGGGTCATGACGTGACGGCAGTCATCCACGTCGTCACCGTCGCTATCCGCGCGGCGCTGATCTTCGGCAACGTGCAGCCGGGCGATCTGGCAGGACTTCTCAAATACACCAAAGAGCGTGTTCCCGCCTTCGTCAACACCTTCGGCGCGATTGACAATGTCGTCGTCTCCGCGGGCGCGGGCGCCATTGCGCTGGGCTTCCCGGTCGTGGTCGATATTGACCTCGGCGAAAATCAGGTTCCGGGCGCGCTGGAAAGCTGCACTGATCACAGCGAGACCGTCAAGAAGTCTCTTGAGCTGCGCGGAATCAAGATCAAGTCCAAGGAGCTTCCGATTCCGGTTGCGTTTGCTGCCGCATTCGAAGGTGAAATCATCCGCAAGTCCGACATGAAGGTCGAATTCTGGTCTGCAAAGAACACCACCTGCGAGCTGGTTCTTGCCAAGCCGATGGACGAGGTCGAGGACCACAAGATCGTCATCGACGGTCCGGACATCGACTCGGGCGAGCTGGAATATGCGCTGGCGACCTGCGTCTACGTCGCGGGCAAGAAGATGCAGCCCGATTTTGAGTCCGTCATCGAGCGCAAAATCCACGCCTGGTTCAACTACATGGAAGGCGTTATGCACACCGGTCAGCGCAACCAGTTCCGCATCCGTATCTCCAAGGACGCCTATGACAAGGGACTTCGCTTGACGCACTTTGCCGAGGTTCTGTACCATATGATCACGGATGAATTTGAGGCTGTCGTCGACAAGTGCGAGGTCCATCTGATCACTGATCCCGTCAAGGCAACCGCATTCTTAAATGACGTCGCCATGCCGCGCTACAACATGCGAGACGACCGGCTTGCGTCCATGACCGACGAGTCTGTCGACCGCTTCTTCACCTGCATCCTCTGCCAGTCGTTCGCGCCCGCGCACTGCTGCGTCGTCACACCCGAACGTCTGGGTCTTTGCGGCGCCGTTTCCTGGCTGGACGCGAAGGCGACGTATGAGCTCAACCCGAACGGTCCGTCCCAGCCCATCATGAAGGAAGGCTGCCTCGACGAGCGCACGGGTCGCTACACGACCGTCAACGACGCCATCAAGGAAGCGACACACGGCGCGGTCGAAGAGGTCACGCTCTACTCCATCATGGAAGACCCGATGACCTCCTGCGGCTGCTTCGAGTGCATCTCCGGCATCGAGCCGATGTCCAACGGCTTCATCGTCGTCAACCGCGAATATGCGGGCATGACGCCTGCCGGCATGACCTTCGGCGAGCTTGCCTCCTGCACCGGCGGCGGCGTGCAGACCCCGGGCTATATGGGTCACGGACGCCACTTCATTTCGTCCAAGAAGTTCATCCACGCCGAGGGCGGCATCGAGCGTATCGTCTGGATGCCGAAGGAGCTCAAGGACGATGTGGGTGAAAAGCTCAACAAGACTGCCAAGGAGCTTTACGGCATCGACAACTTCACCGACATGATCGCCGACGAGACAATCTGCACCGACTGCGATGCCCTGATGAGCTTCCTGCAGGAAAAGAATCATCCGGTACTTGCAATGGAGCCGCTGATGTAATATAATGAGGATGTCCGCGTAACAGCGCCGGTTTTCCCGCCGGAGTCTGGCGGACATCCAGCCCGCAGAGCATTCCCACATTCTGCCGGGTGCTTTCAATAACTGGGGGGAGGGTTCTTACCCTCCCCTTTTTTGCAAAGTGTTCTTGCCTTATGGACAACCTGCAAAAAATGTCCGTATTTTCAAGTCTGTACGTGTGCAGGCGTATCACTTGCAGACGTATGAACTTGAAATAGAACCTACACCGAAAGGAGATTCCATCCGATGTATCAGATTACGTTCCAGTTTGAAAACGGCGGAAAGCCCGTCATCGTCGACGCAACGCCCAACACAACCATTCTGGACGCTGCGAAGGCGGCAAACGTCGCCATCGACGCACCCTGCAACGGCAACGGCTCTTGCGGCAAGTGCCGGGTCAAAATTCTCGAGGGCACCGTCGAAAGCACGCCCACGCACCACATTTCAGAAGAAGATTACGCCGCAGGCTGGCGCCTGAGCTGTGCGAGCAAGCCCGCGTCCGACGTGGTTGTTCAGGTGCCGGACATTGCCTCTGCCTATCAGAGCCGCATGAAGACGGCAGACCTGTCCACCGGCGAGGAGGTCGCAACGTTCAATAAGCTCCAGCAGGACATCCGCGAGGCTGGCGTCGAAATCAGCTGCGACTTCGTATCCACCGTTCTGGAGCTTTCCGAGCCGACGCTGGACGATACCATGCCCGATACCGAGCGGCTGGAGCTTGCCGCACAGGCTGCGTTCGACGGCTGTACGGAGGTCAAGCTCACCTACCACACCGTCAAAAAGCTCGCCAGGACGCTGCGCGAGGCAAACTTCAAGGTCCAGATCGCCGGTACGCTTGACATGGGCGTTCTGACCGTCATGGACGTAACCGGAAAGCTGGACGCTCCCATGATCGGCTGCGCCATCGACATCGGCACCACGACGGTGACCGGCGTGCTTCTGAATCTTGAGACCGGCGCGCTCGTCGCAAAAGCGTCTTCCGGCAACGGACAGATCCGTTACGGCGCAGACGTCATCAACCGCATCATCGAGCAGTCGAAGCCCGGCGGCGTCAAGCGGCTTCAGGACGCAATTCTGAAGGAAACCCTTGTTCCCCTGACCGCCGTCATGTGCAAATCCGCCGGAATTACGGCAGACCGGATTTTAAGAGCCAGCGTCGCGTCCAACACGACGATGAATCATCTGCTTCTCGGCGTGGATGCCAACCCCGTGCGCATGGAGCCGTATATCCCGACGTTCTTCCAGTGGCGCGGGATGGTCGCCAAGGACCTCGGCTTTGTGGCAAACCCCGACGCCGAAATTCTCATTGCGCCCAACATCGGCTCGTATGTCGGCGGCGATATCACCGCAGGCACCTTCGCGAGCCTGATCTGGAACAAGGA
>CALERM010000196.1 GCA_937907715.1 uncultured Clostridia bacterium | reverse complement strand
AAATGCCCGCCGGAAACCGGCGGGCATCAGGGCTTTTCCAATGTTTACTTTTCGTCGAGCAGCTTGTTGAGCTCGCGCATGAAGCTGTCGATGTCCTTGAACTGGCGGTAGACCGAGGCAAAGCGCACATACGCAACCTCGTCGAGCGGCTTGAGCCGTTCCATGACAAGCTCTCCGATCTGGGTGGTCGAGACCTCGCGGTCGAGCGAGTTCTGGATGATCTGCTCGATGGCGTCGGTTGCCTCTTCCAGTTTGGCAAGCGCCACCGGGCGCTTTTCACATGCGCGGAGCATGCCGTTGAGAATCTTGTTGCGGTCGAACGCCTGACGCGCGCCGTCGCGCTTGATGACGACGATGGGCAGGCACTCGACGGTCTCATACGTGGTAAATCGCTTCTGGCAGGACAGGCACTCGCGTCTTCTGCGGATGCTCTGACCGTCCTCGGAGTGGCGCGAGTCGACGACCTTGCTCTCCTGATACCCACAATACGGACACTTCATGGCGAAATCCTCCCGGCAAAGCAAATTGATATTCCAATTATAGCAAACCCGCCTGCGCTTGTCTACTGTGTTTCCGGCAAAAAGCGGCAGGTTTTACAGCCAGTCGTCCACCACGTCCCGGAGCGTTTCCGGCGTGACCGCGCCGCGCGCCAGCGTATCGATCAGCGTGTGGATTTTCTCCCGCGAGGTCGTGATATCCGAAGCCTCCGCGCGTGAGCATTCCCCGTTCTGATACGCCTCGACAATCACGCCGTACCGGCTCGGTCCGCGCACGGTGTCCGGGTCCTCCTGCGTCAGATAGTAGCGCAGCTCCAGCGGCGCGCCGCGGCAGGTTTCGGTCCAGTTCGTTTTGATAAGCGACAGGTTTTTTGTTTTCATAGTCATTTTTCTTTCCCTCCTGCTTCTATTGAACCACAGATCGTGTATACTGAAAACGGGAAATATTCGCGCCTGTTCGACAAAAAACGACGCATTTCCCGGAAATCGAAGAAAAAGACCGAGCAAATGTCAAATAACCAGCCGTTTTTCTTCCAGATACAGGATGTTCTGTCGAAAACTTTTTACCGGGAGGTCTGTTTATGAAGCTTCCAGAGCCGTTCGATCGCGCCATGCGCGAGCTGCGCCGGGCGCAGATTCCGGTCTATGCCGGAAACGCGGCGTTCTTTCTCGTGCTGTCGTTTTTGCCGCTGCTGACGCTGCTGCTGGCGGCGCTGCAATACACGGTTTTCCGCCCCGAGGACCTGCTGGCGCTGCTTGCGCGCATCATGCCGGACGAGGTGCTGCCGCTGTTTTCCGATTTTCTGCAAAAGGCGTATCAGAAAAGCGGCGCCGCCGTCATTTCCCTGAGCGCGCTTGCTGCGGCATGGTCCGCCTCGCGCGGCATCTACGGCATGGCAAAGGGGCTTTCCGCCGTGCTGGATGTGCCGGAAACAAGAAGCTATCTGCACCTGCGTCTTTTGTGCCTGTTTTACATGCTGCTTTTTGTCCTGGGGCTGGTTCTGACGCTTCTTTTTCATGTGTTCGGTCAAAGGCTTCTCGCGCTTCTGACAAAAAAAGGGCTGCCGCTGGCGGATATGCTTTCGTTTCTGCTGGAGCATCTGCAGCTTTACTCGTTTCTGCTTCTATCTGCGCTGTTCTCCCTTTTGTATCTCGCCCTTCCGGACCGCAGGCAGCGCCTGGAGGCAGTCCTTCCCGGCGCTCTGGCGGCAGCGGGCGCGTGGCTGCTGTTTTCCGCGCTTTTTTCTGTCTACGTCAACCACTTTGCAAAGGGACTGGCGCTCTATGGGAGCCTGACGACGATGGTTCTGACCATGCTCTGGGTCTATGCCTGCGTGAGCATCGTCTTCTACGGCGCGTTTTTGAACCGCCTGCTCCTGCATCTCCGAAAACATGCGTAATCCTTTTCCCGCAGCGCCGTAACACCTGCGTCAATTACGCCGTCCTGTAAGGCAGCACGTGCAAATCGGAA
>CALERM010000195.1 GCA_937907715.1 uncultured Clostridia bacterium | reverse complement strand
GGGCAACTTCTTCTTGACGGTCGACGCCGTTCTTCTTTGCGCAGCTAAGAAGAATTCCGATAGCCGTTGGCGGCTTTGCCGCCTTACGGATATGGGATGCAGAGCTGGGGTCGAATTACCCGGCTGGCAGGTTTCTGCCAGTCAAACTCTGGTCCCTGGACCACGGGTCCAGCCAAAAAGCCCCTCGCTGCCGGCAGACAGCATAACAAAAAACACCGCGGGGTGTTCTCCCCGCAAAAGGAAGTACCATATGGCAGAATTTTTGCCCATCAGCAAAGAAGATATGAACCGCCGCGGCTGGACGCAGTGCGACTTCGTCTATGTCATCGGCGACGCCTATGTCGACCACCCGTCGTTCGGGCACGCGATCATCTCGCGCGTTCTGGAATCGCACGGCTACAAGGTCGGTATCATCTCCCAGCCGGACTGGAAAAATCCAGACTCTGTCTCCATTCTGGGGCAGCCCCGGCTCGGCTTTCTGGTCTGCGGCGGCAATATGGACTCGATGGTCAACCACTACTCCGTCTCCCGCCACCACCGCAAGACCGACGCCTACACGCCCGGCGGCATCATGGGCAAGCGCCCGGACTACGCCGTGACGGTCTACTGCAACCTGATCCGCCAGCGCTACAAAAAAGCGCCCATCATCATCGGCGGCATTGAGGCGAGCCTCAGACGGCTTGCGCACTACGACTACTGGTCCGACAAGCTCAAACGCTCGGTTCTTCTGGACTCTCAGGCAGACCTTCTCATCTACGGCATGGGCGAGCGCGCGATTGTGGAAATCGCCGACGCGCTCAACGACGGGCTCGACGTCCACGACATCACCTACATTGACGGCACGGTATTCAAGGTCAAAGCGCCGGACGAAAGCCTGTCGTATCTGCGGCTCCCATCCTACCCGGAGCTTGTCAGAAGCAAGAAAAAATATGCCGAGAGCTTCTATCTGCAATATCAGAATACCGACCCGTTTTCGGCAAAGCGGCTGCTGGAGCCGTACTCCGACCACGAATTTGTCGTCCAGAATCCGCCGCAGAAGCCGCTTTCCCAGCAGGAGATGGACAAGGTCTACGATCTTCCCTACTGCCGCACGTATCACCCGAGCTACGAAGCGCTCGGCGGTGTGCCTGCGATTGCAGAGATTCAGTTCAGCCTGACCTCCTGCCGCGGCTGCTTTGGAGCCTGCAATTTCTGTGCGCTGACGTTCCATCAGGGCAGGATTATCCAGTCCCGCTCGCATGCGTCTTTATTGAAAGAGGCGTGTCTTATGACGCGCGACCCCAACTTCAAGGGCTATATTCACGACGTCGGCGGTCCCACGGCAGATTTCCGCCAGCCGGCGTGCAAAAAGCAGCTCAGCCGCGGCGCATGCCAGAACCGGCAGTGTCTGTTCCCCACGCCCTGCAAAAATCTGATTGCCGACCACTCGGACTATCTCGCCCTTCTCAGGAAGCTGCGCGCGATTCCGGGCGTCAAGAAGGTCTTCATCCGCAGCGGCATTCGCTTTGACTACGTGCTGGCAGACCCGTCCGATGTCTTTTTCAAGGAGCTGGTGCGCTATCACATCTCCGGGCAGCTGAAGGTCGCGCCCGAGCATGTGTCGGATGCTGTGCTGGAAAAGATGGGCAAGCCGAAGCACAGCGTCTATCTGCGCTTTGCCGAAAAATACGCGCAGCTCAATAAGCTCGAGCGCATGAATCAGTTCCTGGTTCCTTATCTCATGTCCTCGCACCCCGGCTGCACGATGAAAGACGCCGTCGCGTTGGCGGAATATCTGCGCGATATCTCCCACCAGCCCGAGCAGGTGCAGGATTTTTATCCCACGCCCTCGACGCTCTCGACCGTCATGTATTATACGGGGCTTGACCCCCGGACGATGCAGCCGGTCTATGTGCCCAAGGACCCGCACGAAAAGGCGATGCAGCGCGCGCTCATGCAGTACAAGGACCCCAAAAACTACAAGCTGGTCCACGAAGCGCTGGAGCTGGCGCACAGGGAGGATCTGATCGGCTTTGGTCCGCAGTGCCTCATCCGCCCGCGCAAGAGCGAGACTGTAGCCCAGAAGAAGCCCGCGCAGCAGCAGGAGAAAAAGCCGCCGCAGAAAAAAAGCGGCAAAACGCCCGCCAAAAAGCCGGCTTCCGGCGCAAAACCGCAAAAGTCCCAGGCTGCCGCGCAGAAAACCGCCCCGGCGCCCAAGCCTGTCAGGCAGAACCGCGCGCCAAAGCAGTCCGCGCCTGCCGCAAAGCCTCAAAAAACGCCCGCCGGACGTGCGCGCAAAGCGCCCGGGAAGCGAGGCAGCTGATTTTTCCGGCTGCGTACTAAACGCCGCCTGCGCTTCATATAGTTTCTCATACGAACTAAATGAGGTGGAAGAATGGAAAACGCAGCCAACCGCATTGCGCTCACCGGCGCGCTGGATACTCTGCCGGAATACTCGCACACCAACCATGACCGGAAATTTTACCGCCTGACGCTGGCGGTCGAGCGCCTGTCCGGCGCGGTCGATCTTCTGCCCGTGCTGGCGGCGGAAGACGTGCTGGAACAGGCGGATCTGTTCTGCGGCGAGCGCATCGCCGTCACCGGGCAGCTCCGCTCGTTCAACAACCGCGCGCCCGAAGGACGGCGGCTGATTATTTCGGTCTATGCCGAAACGCTCACCACGACTGACGCGCCTGCGCAAAACGAGACGTTCCTGGAAGGCGCCGTCTGCAAGCCGCCGGTCTACCGCAGAACGCCCCTCGGGCGCGAAATCTGCGACGTGATGCTGGCGGTCCCCCGCCCCTACCGGCGTACGGACTATATTCCCTGCATCCTCTGGGGCAAAAACGCGCAGGACGCGGCGGATGCGCTCCCCGGCGCGAAGCTTCGTGTGACCGGCAGACTCCAGAGCCGCGACTACATCAAGGTGGTCGACGGCGTCAGCCAGACCCGGACCGCCTACGAGCTTTCCGTCACGCAGGCAGAGTTTCCGGACGCTCCGGATTTTTGGAAAAAAACCGCAGCTTTTTTCTGAACCGCTGCAACCTCCCCGGCATTTTCTCGTCTGGATAGATGACCAAACAAGTTGCGCCGTCCCCTGTACAAAAGAAAGGAGCCAGGATTATGAAAAAGAATACCCGCCTGCTTGCCATCGTGCTGGCAATAACCGTTCTCGCGCTTGCCCTCACGGCATGCGCGTCCAGCAACAAAATGGCAGTCGCCGAGTCGTCTGCCCCCGAAGCGTCCTATGACACGGCGAGCTGGGAAACCTCGTCCGTAGAAGCGCCTGCGGCAACGACGAATGAAGAGTTCAAGATGGAAGAGCCTGCAGAAGACGCGCAATCTGCACAAGGTGCGCTCGCCACGACGACCGCGGTCACACAGGACGAAGCGCCCGAGGCTGCCGCAACCGACGTCGCCTCCAAGATCATCTATTCGGCGGACCTCTCCGCCCAGACCACGGATTTTGACACGGCGATTGCGACACTCGACGCGCAGATTGCGAAGTTCGGCGGCTTCATTGAGCGTTCGGACATCAACGGCGATACGCGCTACAACGACGACGGCACGACCTCGATCATCAACCGCTGGGCGTATTACACCATCCGTGTCCCCGCTTCCCGCTTTGAAGATTTCCTGCACCAGACCGAGGGCATCGGAAATGTCACCTCCGTCAGCCGGTACGCGGAAAATGTGACCTCGCAGTACACGGACTATGAAGCGCGGCTCGATTCTCTGCGCACGCAGGAAGAGCGCCTGCTTGCGATGCTGGAAAAGAGCGAGGACGTCGAGAGTCTGATTGCACTCGAGCAGCGCCTTGCCGATGTGCGCTATGAGCTGGAATCCATCGAGCGCAACCTCCGCAATCTCGATCTGCAGATCTCCTACTCGACGATCAATCTGAACCTTCAGGAGGTTGAGGTCTACACGCCGACCGTGCCGGTGCAGCGGACGTTCTCCGAAAAGCTCTCCGATGCATTCTCCGACGGCTGGACCAGCTTTGTGCGCGCTCTTCAGTATTTCTGCCTGGGGCTTGCCTCGTCGCTGCCGGGTCTGGTGCTGTTCCTCCTGATTGTGCTGGCAGCTTTCTTCCTCGTGCGGAAGGTTCTTCGCACGGTCAAGGCAAAACGCGAAGCACAAAAATCCGCCGCTTCGAAGCAGGCAGAATCGGAAAACAAGCCGGAATGACCGCAAAAAAACCGGAACGCAAAGCGTTCCGGTTTTTTGTGCCGCATTGGGTTTTAGAAACGAGAAGCCTCACGCCCGCAGACCCACGATATAGATCACCAGCACCGCGATGGTGAGCGCCGTCCAGCCGAGATAGCGCTTCATCATCTCCCACTCCGAGGGTACCGCGGTCTCGGCGTTCTGAATCTGGAACGACAGATCCCAGTGGAACAGCTCGTCCGCGTACAAAATAGAGCCTGCGTTCAGAAGGCTTATAAACACTGCGCCGAACCACGCGAGCCATGTTCCCTTGTGCGTCAGCTCCGGTCCATAGACCAGCCGCAGAATGTCGGACAGCGCGGGCTCCAGCGGGTCGACGGCGTTGCCGTCTGCGTCCCTCTGAATACCATCGCCGGTTGTATAATAGATTTTGAAATCCATGTCCCCGTCTTCATTGCGCAGCCAGTAATCCTCGCCGGACTGCCAGAAGCCGCCGCGAAACACAAGCTTCTCCCCTTCCCGGATTTCCACACCCGTCATGCCCTCCGGTTCAATGTCAAGCTCCGGCAGCGCCGTCGGGTCTTCCGTTACGGTATACGGACCGTAGGTTTTTCCTCCGCACTGAAACGAAACGCTTTTGTCCTCCGACACGGTAAACTGCGCCGGCTTGCCGCTGATTTTCCCGGAATACACGGTGGCGCCGTTTTCCTCTGACGGGGCGAAGATCTTATCCTGGTATAAAAAGCCCACGCGCGCAATGCTCATGCGGTATATGACCGCGAACACCAGCGCCATCGCAAGAAGAAGGATCAGGATTCCCTTCTGATACCAATCCAGCTGTCTGATTCTTTCCATCTGCTGCCTCCTGTCCGCTTTTCGATTGAAATCCGTTACGCGCTAATCTCGGGATGTGCTTTCAGGTAAGCTTCGAGGATTTCTGCCGCATGCTGGCAAAGCTCGCCGCACGGGCGCTTTTTGTAATACGCCTCGGTCCGCTCCTCAGGCGGCTTGGGCTTGAAATTCTCGTCCAGCCCTAGGAGCTCCCGGCAGATGATCGAGCCGTTCTCGCGTTTGAACTCGTCCGCCAGCGCACGGATGACCTCATACTGTGCCGCCTTGCCCGCCTTGTCCATGGGGTCCGTATAGCCCCGGTGCAGCCCAAGCGCCATCAGCATGCCGCTCACTGCGCCGCAGACCTGCCGCATGCCGCCCATGCCGCCGCCGAAGGACGAGGCGATTTTCGCCCGTGTCCCGGTGTCCAGCCTCAGCTCGTCCGTACAGGCGAGAAACACCGCCTGACAACAGTTATAGCCGTTTAAGAAATTTTCCTTTGCGCGTGTGCCATAGTCCATAAAATCTGTGCCTCCCGCTATTTCTATTTTTTATGATACCACAGCCCCGGCGGCTGTTCAAGGGTCCGCCGTTGTGATACAATAGAAAAACTGACACGAAAAGGAGTCTGCCATGCGCTTTTCCCGCTGCTATCTTGAAATCACAAACCGCTGCAACCTCGCGTGCAGCTTCTGCCCGAAAACAAAACGTCCTGCCCGCACGCTGACGGCAGAGGAATTTCGTCTGCTTGCCGGAAAGCTCCGGGCATACACGGACTATCTGTACCTGCACGTCATGGGAGAGCCGCTGCTCCACCCGCAGCTGGGTAAGCTTCTGGAAACCGCTCAGACGCTCGGCTTTCGCGTCGTGCTGACGACCAACGGCACGCTCCTGCCCGCGCGGCAGGATCTGCTTCTTACCGCGCCCACGCTCTATAAAGTCAACATCAGCCTGCACTCGTTCGAGGCAAATCTGGAAGGCCCGTTTGACGCCTATCTCTCGGGCTGCTTTTTATTTGCGAAGCAGGCAGCCGAGGCAGGAAAGCTTGTGGACCTTCGCCTCTGGAATCTGGACGGCGAGACGACACGCGGGCAGCACGCGCAGAACGGTGCTATTTTAGCCGCGCTGGAGGCGGTCTTCCCGCAGCCGTGGGTCCAAAACACCTGGGGCTTGCGGCTTTGTGACCGCACGTTTGTCCACTATGCGGAAAAATTCGACTGGCCCGACCTCTCTGTCACCGAGCAGCGCGATGCTGGCACCTGCCGCGCATTGAAAGACCAGCTGGCGGTGCTGTCGGACGGCACGGTCGTCCCCTGCTGTCTGGACCACGAGGGCGATGTTCCGCTCGGTAATCTTTTTTCGCAGGAGCTGGACGAGATTTTACGCGCTGCGCCCGCGCAGGCGCTTCTTTCCGGCTTTGCCGCGCGGAGGCTGACCCAGCCGCTCTGCCGCCGCTGCGGTTATGCCCGCCGGTTTCATTGAATTTTCAAGTTTGAACGGTTTTTAAGAATTCTTCATGGTTCGTTTACAGTCTGTTCACCAACGAAAGCCTCAAAAAAAGTATCCTATAGTCACAGGGAAGCTGGTGAGCGGGAACCCCCGCAAACAGGCAGCAGCGACTCCTGTTTCTTCATAAATGCTTTCACCAAATCTCCTCTCTTTCACAAAAAACATGCGGACGCCGAAAAGCGTCCGCATGTTTTTTTATTGTATAAAGAAAACCACCGGTCATGAAAGAATGCTATCAGTACATCATCGCAGCGCATGATATTTTTTATGGGGATAATGTTCCGGCGTTCCGAAAGAGCTTCGTTACTTTCTTCAAACTTCTGCATGGTCGTGAAGATTATGCCGTTTGCCTGTCTGTTTGCAAGCAGTTCTTTCAAATTCTTGCGGCTTTCAGCGTGTTGCGGCGTTTGACGGAGAAAGTCTTTGCAGCGGGCGAATTGTCCGTAAAGCTGGTCATCCAGATCGTTACGGTCAGTGATGACAACGATAGTGGGGCTTTCCAATGCTTCTAGGGTGTATCTGAAAACCCCCAACGCACCCGGACAGCGGGCCTTTTCACGCT
>CALERM010000194.1 GCA_937907715.1 uncultured Clostridia bacterium | reverse complement strand
TCAGCGCAAAAATTCTTTGCTGCCGGTCACATTGGGAGTTTTCAGATACACCCTACGCGCATCATGTGGTCTGCGCGCTGGAAAGCGGGAACGGAGAGATTTACACAGGCTTCTGCATCGAAAGCTGCTGCGGTGTGATGGACCTGTGCGCCGAGCGCGTCGCCGCGCTCAACATGTATCTGCAAAGCGGGCAGACGGGGGTCAGGCGCCTCGTCGCCTTCCGGGACAAGCCGCCCTACGGCGGCGGCAGCGGCATGCCCTGCGGCGCATGCCGGGAGTTCTTTCTCCAGCTGTCGGAAAAGAACCGCGAGATGGAAATTCTCGTGGACCTTGAGACACGCGAAACCGTCCGGCTGGAAGCGCTCGTGCCGAATTGGTGGGGCTGGGAGCGCTGCGGGCAGTCAAAGAAAGCATAGCATGTACGCAGACGGCGGTTGAAGCTTTGGAAGCGGGCTTCGACCGCCGCTTTTCTGCTTGGGGTGCATTCTTCCAACTCCCGACGCACCCGGACAGCGGGTCTTTTCACGCTGCGCTGCGCCATTTTTTCTTGAAATACGTCAGTATTCCTGCGAAAATATGTCTTGCTCGGCGCAAAAATTCCTCGCTGCCGGTCACATTGGGAGTTGGAAGAATACACCCTAAAAGCGCAGCTGCCGGATAAAAAAGCGTGAAAAACCGGGGAGAATATGGTATCATAAGGATAGAAATCAGAAAGACGGGAAAGGGGCGGCGGCATGGACAAACAGAATCTTCTGAGCGTTGTGGTCGCAGACGATGAGCAGGAGCTGCTCGGCGCGGTCTGCCAGCTGATTGACTGGGAGGGCATCGGCTTCCGGCTTGTCGGCTGGGCGAGCAACGGGCTGGACGCCTTGCAGCTGGTTGAGGAGCTGCAGCCGGACTTTTTGCTGACGGATATCCATATGCCGTTCATCTCCGGCACGGCGCTTGCCGCGCAGGTCAAGGCGGTGCAGCCGCTGATCCAGGTGGCGTTTCTGAGCGGCTATGACGAGTTTGAATACGCCCAGCAGGGCATCGCCTGCGAGGTGATCGCGTATCTGTTAAAGCCCATTTCCATGGCGCAGCTGACGCAGGAGCTGATTGAGATTCACCGCAGAATCGAAAAGAAGCTCTCCAATTTTTCCGCCGCCCGGCAGGATTCGTCCAACCATCAGGCGGTTGCGGCTGCGATGCTGCTCGACTGCTATTTCTACGCAGGTGGCGCACAGAACCGCAGCGCCCTTGCGCGCATGGGGCTTGATGCAGAAAGCATCCGGGGCATTACCGTGGCGGCGCTTTCCCTGGAGGAAGGCGCGCAGGAGAGTCTCTGCCAGACGGCGCTGGGCGCGGCGGAAAAATTTCTCTCGCGGCTGTATCCGTGCCGCGGCTTTTGCAGCGGCGGGCGCATCGTGCTGCTTCTGACGTCGGATACGGGCTTTTTGCAGCTGCATGCTGCCATCGACGAGCTGCGTCGCGCGCTGCACCGGACGCTGGGACTGACGGTCAGCGCCGGCATCAGCAAGGAGCACGCGCCGGATGCGGATTTTCATGAGGCGTATAAAGAGGCGATGGAGGCGCTCCGGATTGCCGAGGGCGAAAGCGGCTTCTGCGCGTCCGATTCCATGGACAGCATGGACCTGCTCTGTGGAAGGGTATTGCAGATCATTGACAAGGAATATATGGACGAGGCGCTGACACTGCAGTCGGTGAGTGACCGCCTGCATGTGAGCGCAAGCTATCTGGGACCGAACATCAAAAAAAGCGCCGGCGATACGTTCATCAATCTTCTCATTCGTAAGCGGATGGCGGTGGCGCTGAATTTACTTGAAAACAGCGACAGCCGCATTGCGGAAATTGCCCGCCGCTGCGGCTATCCCGACCAGAGCTATTTTGGCTACTGCTTCAAAAAGTTCTATGGGCTCTCGCCGGCAAAAATGCGGCAGGAGCGCGAGCGAAAGGGAGACCGGGCATGAAGAAAAAAAGCCTCAGCATGAACCAGATCATGATCCTGTCTCTGACGGCGATTGTGGTCGGGATTCTTGGCTGCGCGATTGCGTTCTTTCTGCGGACGTATCAGCAGTCTCTGATCCGCAACGCGCAGACCGACGGCAGGCGCACCATTTCCCAGGTGACAAGCACGGTTGACAGTTATCTCAGCGACATGAACAACGTCATGGAGATTCTTGCCTCCGAGCTGGTCACGCCGTCGGAGGATCGGGAGCATTTTTTCGATGCCTTTTTGAAAATTCGCCCCGATGTCGTCGCCGTGACCATCTACGACGAGACGGGGCACCTGATGAGCTGCTACAGCCTGGACCATGAGGTGCGCCCGGTCGTTCTGGAAAACCTGTCGTTTGACCGGACAATGCTGGACGTCTATCAGGACGGCTATGTCTCTGCGCCGCACGTCATGTCGCTGTTTGAGGGCTACTATCCATGGGTTGTGACGATCATTCGCCCGGTGGATGCCGGCAAGTGGGAAAAGTGGGTGGCAGTCGATATCAGCTGCAGCAACATTTCCTCCTATATCAACGGCATCGGCATCGGGCAGCGCGGCTACTGCTTCCTGGAGGACATGCATGGAAACATCGTCTACCATCCGCAGCAGCAGCTGATCTATTCCGACCTCAAGCAGGAAAACACCGCGCTCATTTCCTCGCTCGACGACGGCAGCCACGTCATCGGCACCATGATCTACACGGTACAGACACTGACGAGCGGCGACTGGCGCGTGGTGGGCGTGAGCTTTGTGCAGGATATCATCACTGACAGCCTGCGCGAGATTGCCCAGCTGCTCGGCGCGGCGGCAATTGCGATTGTAGCGGCGACGCTGGCGGTGAGCGTGCTGTTTTCCCGCGTTCTCTCCCGCCCCATTCATGACCTCATTTCCGCGATGGAGGCGTTCGAGAAAAACGCGGACAACTTTGTCTACGAGCCGGTCTCCGGTGTGCGCGAGGTGCAGAATCTGTCGTCCTCGTTTGCCCATCTGGTGCGGAAAATCCAGCAGCTGATGGCGACCGTGCGCGCCGAGGAGGTCAACCTCCGCAAAACGGAGCTGAAGGCGCTGCAGGCGCAGATCAACCCGCATTTTCTTTATAACACGCTTGACTCCATTTCCTGGATGTGCGAGCAGGGGAAGAACAGGGATGCCGTCGTGATGGTGAACGCGCTGGCGCAGCTGTTCCGTATCAGCATCAGCAAGGGACACGAGCTGATCCCCATCCGCAGCGAGGTGCAGCACGCGAAGAGCTACCTGCAAATCCAGTCTGTGCGATATAAAGATCAGTTCTCCTACCGCTTTGAGGTCGACGAGAGCTGTCTGGATTATCTGTGCAACAAGATTACGCTCCAGCCGATCATTGAAAACGCCATTTACCACGGCATCAATGGGCTGGTGGACGAGGGTGAGATTGTCATCCGCATTGAATCGCAGGGCGACGATATCCTGGCGACGGTCGAGGACAACGGCGTTGGCATGGAGCCGGAACAGATTGAGGCAATTTTCCGGCGCAGCGACACAAAATCCGGCATCGGCATCAAGAACGTCAACGACCGGCTCAAAATCTGGTTCGGCGACGCCTACGGCATTACAATTGAAAGCGAGCCCGACTGCGGCACGCGCGTGATGGTGCGTATGCCCAAAAAGCAGAAGGAGTGAGACAATGAAAAAAAGAATTTGTGCGCTCCTTCTCGCAGGGATGCTTTTGTTTGCTTTTGGGTGCAGCGCGGCGGAAGCCTCCGCGGAGCCGTATAAGATGTATCTGGTCGCAAAATCCACGGCGACGGAATTCTGGAAATCGGTCTTTGCGGGGGCAAACGCAGCAAAATCCGAGTATAACGTCGATCTGACCGTGCTGGGACCGGATACGGAGGAAAACTATGAGGCGCAGAACGAGTATATCCGGCAGGCGGTGGCAGACGGGGCGGACGCGATTGTCTTTTCTGCCATCAGCTACACAAAAAATGCACAGGCGATTGACGAAGCGGCGGATGCAGGCGTGACGGTTGTGGTCATTGACTCGGACGTGAATTCCGATGGCGTCGTCGCGCGCATCGGGACCGATAATGTACAGGCAGGTCGCATGAGCGCCAAAGCGGCGCTGGACACTGATGAGCTGGATTCGATCGTGGTCGGCATCGTCAACTGCGACGTGGAGACACAGAACTGTCAGGAGCGCGAGCGCGGCTTTCGGGTGGCGCTGGCGGCAGACCGGCGCGTGCAGGACATCTATACCGTGAATGTGCCGACCGATGCAGAGCTGGCGCGGCAGGCGGCGCGCGGGCTTCTGCTGGAGCATCCGGATATCAACGTGCTGGTCGGCTTCAACGAGCCGCTGGCGGTCGGCACGGCGCAGGCGGTCGACGAGCTGGAGCTGAACGGCAAGGTGCGCGAGATTGCCTTCGATACAAACCCCGTCTGTGTGGAGCTTTTGCAGAAGGGCGCCGTATCGGCGCTGATTGTCCAGAATCCATACGCGATGGGCTACCTCGGCGTAGAAACGGCGTGGCGGAGCCTGCAGGGCGAGCGCTTTGACGCAGACAGCTTGATTGATACGCCGACATCGACCATCACGCGCGAGACGATGTTTACGATTGAAAGCCAGAAGGCGATCTTCTCGTTTGATTGAGAAATGTTCGAATCGTCCACGGTGAGAGGACACCTGCACATCATGAAAAATCAGCCGGAAAGATGCAATATTTCGCCGATACCGAACAAACAGGAACGAAATGGGAGAAAACGGATGGGGCTTTGTGAAAAGTGACCAAAATTATGCGGCTGCTTTTGACAAGCAAAAAAATTTCGAGAAAAATGAAATCCAAAATTCGATATACGAATGCGCACACGTCTGTTAAAATGGGTATATACTTGAGGTGCGGGAAAATCCGCGCCGGATGGTAAAATTTTCGAATGGAGGAATTCCCAAGATGAAAAAGATCATCGCATTGCTTCTTGTTCTGACCATGGTGTTTGCCTTCGCAGCCTGCGCAGCGAAGACCGAGACTCCTGCAACGGAGACCTCGACCACCGAAGAAACCAAGACCGAAGAAACCAAGACCGAAGAAACCAAGACTGAAGAAACCCCCGCTGCTGAGACGACGAACGAAGTCAAGACCTACAAGGTCGGCGTCGCCATCTATCAGTTTGACGACAACTTCATGACCCTCTACCGCAACGAGCTCAAGAGCTACATGGAGAGCC
>CALERM010000193.1 GCA_937907715.1 uncultured Clostridia bacterium | reverse complement strand
ATAGTCCATCCACATTTCAAGCGTATTCATCCCGCCGTTCAGAAACACGAGCGTTCTGCCGGTATCCCTGCCGCACAGGATATAGCGGTACTGCGCACCGCAGACGGTTATCGTTTCACACGGATGCGCTGCCGCAAATGACTTCAATTTTTCTGAATATAACATGCTGTTTCCCCCTTTACGCCGGCGAGATAGCCGCTTCTGGCGTTTTGCTCGGTATCGTCTGATTCGTCGTAGGCGTCATACGGCGCCGACGGGTCGTGTACCCGTTTCTGAAACGGAGAACAGAGCTTGTCTTTGTGCGCAAAAGCAAACTCAAAGCTGTCCGTCCAGCCGGTGTGCCCGGTGATAAACAGCGGATGTACGCCCATCTTTTGAAGCTTCCTCTCCAGGATGGCAAGCGATTTCACAGCCAGCCGGTTGTTCTCAGCAAGCGTGGAGATAAAGCTGTAGCCGCCGTCCGCGCCGAACCAGAGCGTGTCGCCGGTGAATAGATACTTGTCGTCAATGAGATAGACCATGTGTCCCCAGGTATGACCCGGCACAAGGAAGCATTTGATCTTGATGTCTCCGATGTGAAGCGTTTCGCCGTCCCGCAGCAGCTGTTTGCGGTTGCTGATGGTGACCTGTGGGAGCTTGTAGAGATGATAGATTACCTTCCGGCGCACCTCGCCTGTGAGATACCGGTTTTCAATCTCTCCGACATACAGCGTTGCTTTTTTGAACAGCCCCGGGCTGTCTGCCTCGACTGCGCCGACGTGGTCGGTGTCCTGATGGGTAATGAGAATGTGGCGGATGGATTTCGGATCAATACCCAGCCAGCCCATTTTTTCTTCCAGCCGGTCATAATTATAGCCCGCGTCGATCATGATCGTCGTATCGCCCTTGCGGTAGAAGAAGATGTTCGCCACCCATTCGCGCACGCAGGCAAGATTTTCATCGATCCAGCCGGTGTTCAGCGGCTTGAAGATTTCCGTGCCGCGGTACATTCTGCTCATTGCTTTTTTCTGAAATTCGGTTGCTTTCCTGGACATTTCTGCTCCTCCTTCGGCTCCTGGCGCATCAGTTTCGGCAGCCCTTCGTTCTATGACGGTTAGAGCACACTAACCATAACGCTATTATAGCACCTGTTTTCGCAAACACAATTCCAATTCTCAGGTTTATGAAAAAAGCTTCAGGGGTACGGTTCTGAAAGAACCACACCCCTGGAAAAATGACCGGGCGTAAGCCCGCAAAGGACGAGGCACAGCAGAAAAAACGGAACAGGCGGCACGCAATCTGGCTGCTTACTGCGCGACCTTTTTATTCGCTCAGCCGCGAAGCATGACCTTCGCGGAGAAAATGCCGCCCTGATAGGTAAACGTACTTGCGCCGCCGGTTTTCTCGGCAATGTGGCGCACGGACTGGATGCCGACGCCGTTTCCTCTGCGCTTGGACGAGCGGAAGACGCCGTCTTTTTCTCTGACCTCGCCATCAAAGGCGTTCTCGGTCTCGATCAGAAGCAACCGCTCGGCATGTAAATACGCGGTGATCTTGATCTGCCGTCTGCCCGGCGCAGTGCGAAGGCTTGCTTCGAGCGTGTTTTCGAGCAAATTGGATAAGACCAGGCACATGTCAATTTCGTCCACCGGAAGCGATTCCGGCAGATCGAGCTGCGCGCAGAAGGGAATGTCCTCGCGTTTTGACAGGGCGCAGTAATAGCCAACGACGCTGTCCGCCGCACGGTTTTCGCAGAAATGCATATCGATGCTCGGAATGCGGGCGACGGCTTTTGCGAGGTAGGCTTTCACACCCTCCAGATCGCCGCTTTCCGTCAGCGCGGAGATCTGGTGCAGTTGATGGCGCATATCGTGCCGCGCCTGCCGCGCCTCTTCAATGGCGGTTTTGAGATCGTCAAAGCGGCGCTGCTGCATGGAAAGAAGCTGGTTCTCCTGCTGCAGCCGCGCATTGCGGTTGAGACTGTTCGCCATCAGCAGAAAAATCGCATTGAACCAGAAAAGCAGCACCAGCAGCGCGATGCTGAGCACCATGTAGCCCTGTAAAACCCTTCCTGTCTGGAGCGTCGACGAATAGCGCGGAATCATGAACAGGTTCAGCAGGATGAACACCAGCGGCAGAACCCAGAACACATACCAGGTCTGCGCGAAATTATCATCCTCAACCATTGCGCGCACCGCGTGGGTCGAAGGATAGAGGGCTGCCAGAACAGCAAGCCAGCAGAGCGCGTTGTAAAAAATGCAGGCTTCCAGGCAGAACCACGGTCCCGGCTGCGCTGCCTGCGTATGCATCAAAATAGCAGCGCTGACGGCGCGGGACAAGCTGTTCACGCAGGCAAACACCGCACACACCGACAACGCAATTGTTCCGGATTTCCACAAGGAAATGCGGAGCGTTTTGGTATACAGGACAATTGCAGTGAGCGAGAGAAAAGCCAGTGCAGCTGCGGTGGAAGCACGGAAATGATAGCAGACAAGCCCGCTGACAACGCTCAGCGCAAGCATCAGCGGCAAGAGCCACGCGGCGAGTCCTCCGGGCGGCTGCTTCAGATACGATTTGACCGGAAAATACGCAAGCAGCAGCCCCGGAAGGACGACGGAAAGCTCCAGAACCGGGCGTAAAGCCTCTTTCATCAGCCCTGCCCCCTTTGCAGCAGAAACTCCATGAACGCCTGCCGGGCAGGCTTCAAAAGCTCCTGGCTGACGTAGACGCGGCTGCCGTCCGTCATGCAGAAGGCAGCGTCCTGAAAATCGGCGGCGTGCTCTAAATTCACGATCACGCCGCGGCCGCAGACGAAAAAGCGCGGATCTTTTTTAAGAGGCTCGGTGAAGACCTTGAAGCTCTGGCGCGTAGCGAGCGTTTTTCCGGCGGTGGTGCGGACGTTGATCATGTGGGCAAAATGCTCGGCGGAAATGATGTCCCGGTAGCGAAGACGCACGTCGCTGCCGCAGACCTTGACCGAAAGGCTCGGCTCCGGACGCGGGAGCTTCGCAAGCATTTCGTCAACAAGCCCCGACAGCTCGGCATCTGAAAAGGGCTTGACCAGATAGTGCAGCGCCCGCACCTGAAAGCCCTCGAGCGCGTGGTCGGTCGAGGTCGTGGTAAAGATCAGAAGGCAGTCGGTGTTTGTCTTCCGAAGCTCCCGCGCGGCGTCCATGCCGCTCATTCCATCCATGTAAATATCCAGAAACGCGCTCGTAAAGCGCTGCGTTTTTTCTGCCGCGAGAAACGCTTCGCTGCTTTCCAATTCCAGAAGCTCCGCCTGCACGCCGCGGCGCGCAAGCTGCCGCTCCAATCGGGTCTTCAGCAGCGCGCGTTCTTCTGCAAGATCATCCACAATTGCAATTCTCATGCCGGACCGGCTCCTTCGTAAAAGATTCCGGCATGATTATATCACACCTGTCCAGCCCCGGTGCGGCTGCAAAACCGGATTTCGTGACAAAATCGGGTCTTTCGTGCCAAACGGCTTGAAAAGGCGGCGTGCGGCTGTATACTGGCAAACAGAAAACGTCAACGACGGCAGAAAGGAGGCGCGCCGTGTACCGCATCGCCGTGCTGACTAGAAGCGAAGCGCAGGTCACGTTTTTTACCGAGCAGATCTCGCGGTTCTGCGCGGAACGCAGCCTGTTTCCAAAGCTGGAGTCCTATCTTGATCAGGAACGGTTCTTTGCATCTGCGCGGAAGACCCCGCCGACCAATGCCGTCATCGCCCTGCCGGGGGTGGACGGGCTGAACGCGGCAGAGCATCTGCGTGCGCTGCTTCCGGAAACGCGCATCATCTGGTGCAGCGATCTCGATTTTTCGCTGCACGCATTCCGGCTGCGCGTGGATTATTTTTTGTTAGAGCCTGTGACGGAGCTAGCCTTCCGGCAGGGGCTTTGCGTCTGGGTGGAAGAAAAAATGCCGTCTGCTAAAAATTGCGCAGACAGCGAGCAATGAAAAGGAGGAAATTTGGGATGAAACTGAGAAAGAAACTTTGCGCAGTTTTGGCGCTGGTTCTGGCGGCGGCGATGCTGCTGTCGATGGCGGCGTGCAGCAAAACGCAGCAGCCGGAGACCCCTGTGCCCGCGCAGGAAGAAACGACCGTACAGGAACCTGCCGCAGCGCAGGAGACTGCCGAACCGGTGGAAGAAGCCGAAGCTGAAACCGGAGCGGAGCCTGCGACGGAAATTTCCGCGCTGCCTGTCAAGGCATTAAGCCCCAAGCAGGTCGAGGAAAACCCCTACATGGCAAAGAGCGACGCGAACATTCACCACGACGGCTACAACACCGACTCAACGGATGAAATTCTGCCGCTCGGCATCTATCCGGAAATCAACGTCTCCTATGAGACGACGAACGCGAACGCCTCGCCCGCCATCTACTTTGACAGCTACGGTCACGCGGTCGTGCCGCTGCTCGGCGGCATTGCCATCCGCGACCTGAACGCCGAAGAGACGAAGACGCTCGGCTATTTCTCCCCGACGCAGCACGACGGCGGCGGCTACGTCATCCAGAGCTCCTATACATTCCTGGATGCGGAAAACCGCATCGTCTGCCCGACCAGCAACAACCACGTGCTGATGCTCCGCGCGACGGACGAAGCGGGCAATGTCCTTCCCGAGTTTGAAAAGGTGCTCGATATCGACATCAAGGCGGCGGCGGAAGCTGCGCTCGGCAAGGAGCTGACGCAAAATCTCTTGTCTGTGGTCTTTGACTACGACGGAAACCTCTGGTTTGCCACGGGCGGCTTCCGTATCTACCCCGAGCGGCAGCAGCAGGGCGTTCTCGGCTACATTGCGAGCTCTGCGATTGAAGCGATTCTGAACGGCGAACAGGCGAACCTTTCTGACGCGGTTTTCGTCTATGAGCTGGCGCTCGGCGAGGGCGCGGAAAACGGTATCGCCGCCTCCAGGGACGGCGCGGTCATTCTGACGAACATGAACTGCTATCTGCTGCGTGCAGAAGGCGGTGTCGACGTTGCGTGGTGCACGCCGTATGAGAGCGTCGGCGCGAAGGTCAGCGGCGAAGGCGATAAGACCACCGGCGGCGGTCTGGCATGGGGCGGCGGCTGCTCGCCGACGCTGACACCGAACCTCGTCATGTTCACCGACAATGCAGACCCCGTGAAGCTGCTTGCGCTCGATATGAAGACCGGCGAGGTCGTCGCCAGTATGCCGGTGCTCGATGATCTTCCCGAGGGATATCAGGTGGCGGTCGAGAACTCCGCGATCGTCTATGACGACGGCGAGGGAACGGTCAGCACCATCGTCTGCAACTGGTTTGGAGCCGGCAACGCGGGACTCGCCGACCCCAACAGCGATTCTTCGATTCAGAGCTACGCGAATATTTACGACCAGAACTGGCTCATGAAGGGCAATGTGATGATCGCGCCGGGCGTTGAGCGTGTGGACACGGTGAAAACCGATAGCGGCTACGAGATGAAGAAGATCTGGAGTCGGAACGATCTGAGCGACACCTCGATCCTCAAGCTCTCCACCGCGACGGGCTATGTCTACGGCTATGTGCAGGATCTGGAAACCTCCATGTGGCAGTACATCATTCTGGACTTTGAGACGGGCGAGACCGTCTTCACGATGGACGTTTCCAACAAGTACGGCTATAACAACATGGCAATCGGCATGTACGCCGGCAACAGCGGAAACGCCCTCTACTGCCCGACGGGCTATCTGGAGCTGCTGCGGCTGCAGGACCGCTTTGTCTACCTGCCCGAGATGCCATACCGCAAGGTTGACCTCGACCAGGCGGCGAGAAACGTCCTTTCGCAGGAACAGTTCGAGCAGGATGGCGGCGAAGGAGAAGTCGCGAGCTGGCGCAACAGCGTAACGGTCCGCAACGTCCACCCCAACACCACGGTCGCCTTCCGTGTGAACAATCTTTCCGGAAATGCTTCCGATTTGAGTCTCTACGCCTACGGCGCGGACGGAAAGCTTCAGCCGGTTTCTGCAGAGCTGTGGAAAATTACGGACGAAGCGGGCGAGGCTGTCACAGAGCTTTTAGACGGCGTGCTCTATGAGCTGCGCGTGACCGTCGCCGACGGCGGCAATCTGGACCGGAGTGAAACGGAACGCGAGATCAACGTCTGTGTCGTCCTCGGAAAGTAAGAAAAAGAAATCCGGCGCGGTCGCGCCGGATTTCTTTTTATGGGGGACAATGGGGAGCGGGCGCTCAGCTGCACCGGACCGGGATACAGATTTCGGTCACGAACTTTTTCGTATCGTTAGTGACGCCATAGTCAATAAGCGTGATTTCCCGGGAGAAGCCGGAAATCTGCATCCGATGCTCGTCCATATAACGAAGAAGCTTCCGATATTGCGCGGGCGCGTCCGCGTGACTGCCGCGGAACCGCAGCCGCACACAAAGCGTTTCCGGCAGATCCAGCGTTTCGCCGGTATAAATATCTTCCTGGTCGAGAATCAGAAAGATGCCGTCGTACTGCGCCGTCTGCGCCCTTTGCAGGTGCTCCGCCGAAATACCCAGCCCGACCTTTCCGAGAAAGACGACAGCTTCCGCGTCGGACCGGTCGAGCTTTCGGATGGGCGCTTCCATATCGGCAGAAGCGCCGATTCTCAGGCAATCGCTGACCCATACGATGCGGCAGGCGGGAAGCCGCATGAGGCAAACCGTGTCAAGCGGCGTGCTCTGCGCGTCCCGAAGCCAGCGCAGGCGGTGGTCAATCTTTTGCTCCGTGCGCTTGAGCGCCTGCTGCTTTTGAAGGACCGCCTGCTTTTGCTGCTGCAGCTTCTCTTCGATGCGGTCGATGTCCCGGTTCCGGAGAAAATCCGCAATCTCGGGCAGCGGCATATCCAGCGCCCGCAGGTATCGGATGGTATTCAGAACTTCAAATTGCTCCGGTCCGTAATAGCGGTAGCCGGAGTCCGGGGAAATATACGCCGGGGTCAGAAGACCGATGGTTTCATAATGCCGCAGGCTGCTGACGCTGATATGAAACAGCTTCGACACCTCACCGATCGGAAAAAGGTTCTTCCGGTCCATCTGCTAGCCCTCCGCCTGCGGCAGCGCGGCTTTTCGCTGGATCACGGCAAAGGCAATCAGGCAGATCAGCACCGAGCACGCGGAGCCGGCTGCTGTCGCAAGACCCATCGGAAAAAGCGTCGCCGGGAACAGCGTGGATGTCAGATAAACGCCGGGAATGCGCACCAGCATGATGGCAAGAATGTTGTGCAGGAACGACAGTCCGGATTTGCCGCAGGCGCAGAAATAGCCGCTGAAGCTGAAATGGATGCCCGCGAAAATACAGTCAAAGATATAGCCGCGCAGATACTGTCCGCCGAGCCGGACCACCTCTGCGCCGGCTGTCGTGCTTCGGTCGGTAAACAGGGCGACGATCTGCTCTGCCGTAAACTGAATCGTAATCGAGACGAGAACGCCGAAGCCAACAGCAAGCAGCACGGCATAGCGCAGCGTCTGAATTGCCCGTTCCGGTTTCCCCGCGCCGATATTCTGCGCGCCCAGCGCCGAAACGGTGGAGAGCATGGAAGACGGAAGCAGGAACAGGAAGCTGATCACCTTTTCCACAATGCCGACCGCCGCCGCATCATGGAGACCTCTCTGGTTGGCAATGATCGTAATGACGATGAAGGCGACCTGGATCAAGCCGTCCTGCAAAGCAATGGGGACGCCAATTCTCAGGATTTTTCCCATCACCGGGCGGCAGGGCTTGAAGTCGGTCTTTTCCAGAACGATGCTTTTTCTCTTCAGAATCACAAGCAGAGACACGACGACGCTGATTGCCTGCGATACCGTTGTGCCCAATGCCGCGCCCGCGGGACCGAGACGGAGCACGCCCATAAAGAGATAGTCCAGCCCGATATTGGCGGCGCACGCCACGGCAATAAAATACATGGGGCTTTTGCTGTCGCCAAGTCCCCGGAAGATCGAGCTGATGATGTTATACGCAGTGATGAACGGAATGCCGATAAAGCAGATGGTCAGATATGCGACGGTGCCGCTGACCGCTTCCTCCGGCGTCGACATGACGGAAACAATCGGGCGGACCAGGAGCAGCAAAAGCGCCGTCAGGGTGACAGACACTGCCAGAAAGAGCGTCGTGCTGTTCCCGATATCCTGCGCCGCCTGCTTCCGGTTTTCCGCGCCGACTGCCTGACCGATGCTGACAGTTGTGCCCATCGCAAGACCGACGATCATAACCGTAAGCATATGCATGACCTGCGAGCCGATGGAGACGGCGGTCGTGCTTGCGACATCTTCAAACTGCCCGATGATAAACAGGTCTGCCATCCCGTAGAGCGTCTGCAAAAAATACGAGAGCAGATACGGCAGCGAAAAGAAAATCACGTTTTTGAAGACGCTGCCGGTGGTTAAGTTCTTTTCCATTGCGAGGGTTCCTTCTTTGCGTCTGATGTTGTCTCTATTATAAACTCTACAATAGATATAGAGTCAAGAGAAAATTTTGCAGCTTACAGGTTTCCGGCAGGGAAGCCGCCAAAAAACATTTGAATTTTTCTGCCGCATCGGCTATAATCAAACTACAGCGTGTGGCGTTTCTGCGTAAATCCGGTTGCAGAAAACGCCGCGCTTTTTTTGCGGAAATGCGGCAAAGTTCATAGACAGATCGTGTGGCAGAAATGCGTAAATCCAGATGGCTTCTGGTTTTGCGCATTTTTATTTTTTGGAAGGAAAGGTGATTCTTATGGATACCGGAAATCAGTTTTTGGGGACGGAGCGTATCGGTAAGCTCATGCGGCAGTACGCCGTTCCCTGCATTATCTCCCTGCTGGTAGGCGCGCTTTATAACATCGTCGACCAGATTTTTATTGCGAACGCCAATTATCTCGGCTCTTACGGCAATGCGGCAAACACCGTCGTTTTTCCACTGACGGTTGTGGCGCTCGGCATCGCCGTGTTCATCGGCGACGGCTGCTGCGCGTTTGTGAGCATCGCCCTGGGACGAAACGCCCGCGAGGACGCACACAGGTCCGTTGGCAATGCCGTTGTCCTCTGCGTGCTCAGCAGCCTCGTACTGACGGCGATCTACCTCATTTTCAGCGAACCAATACTCGCCCTGTTCGGCGGAACAGTCAACGAGGAAACGCATACGTTCGCGAAGGAATACTTTTTCTATATCACGCTGGGCGTTCCGTTTTATATGTTCGGGCAGGCGATGAACCCGGTCATCCGCAGCGACGGCAGCCCCAAATTCGCTATGGTGTCCACCGTTTCCGGTGCGATTGCCAACGTGATTCTCGACCCCATTTTCATTTACGGCTTCCACTGGGGCATGATGGGCGCGGCAGTTGCCACCGTAATCGGTCAGGTGCTGACGGCGGCGCTGTCCATCTGGTATCTGCGGCACATGAAGGTCGTGAAGCTCAAAAAGAGCAGCTTCCGTTTGAACGGGAAGCTCATCCCGAAGTTCCTCATGCTGGGACTGACCAGCTTCCTTGCACAGATCTCGCTGGTCATCTCCATGGCGGCTGTGCAGAATATGTGCATGAAATACGGCGCGATGGACCCTGTTTTCGGACAGCCGGAGTATGCGCAGATTCCGCTTGCCGTTCTCGGCATCGTCATGAAGTTCTTCCAGATTGCGATTTCCATCGCCATCGGCATGGCGGCTGGCTGCATTCCGATTGCGGGGTATAACATCGGCGCAAAGAAAACCGACCGCGCCAAGGCACTGTTTTCGAAGCTGCTGCTGGCGGAGTTCCTTGTTGGAGTGGTCGCGCTGGTAATTGTGGAGGTCTTTCCGCTGCAGATTGCAATGCTTTTCGGCGCGGCAAACGAGAGCGCGTACTATGCGGACTTCACGGTCAAATGCTTCCGCACGTACCTGTGCCTGATGCCGCTGGCGACATTGAACAAGGGCACGTTTATCTATTTGCAGGCGCTGGGCAAGGCGTTTGCGTCTACCGCAGTTTCCATGACGCGCGAGATCATCTTCGGCGTGTCGCTGCCCATTATCCTGCCGATCTTTTTCGGGCTGGACGGTCTTTTGTGGTCGTTCCCGGCGGCGGATCTGCTGACGTTCCTTATTGCAGCTCTCTTTATCCGGCAGACCTACCGCGAGCTCTCGGAAGCCGGTGCGGCGTACACGGAGGAAGCATAAAGCTTCATGCAGGAGCGCTGCGTCACGAAAATGCGCAAATGCCGGTGCGTGAAGTTTTTGTGTATCATTTCCGGCTGCCCCATAGGGGTGAGGAAATGGTTCCGGGCGTTCATCTGCGGCAGCGGCAAATACCGTCTTGCAAAAAGAAGAGATGAATGCTGCAAGGAACCAGCAAAAAACTTATGGTCAGGGAAAAGCTGCCGAGCGGCAGCTTTTCAAAGGCTGCTGGTTAGGGTGTATCTGAAAACTCCCGATGTGACCGGCAGCGAGGATTTTTTGCGCTGAGCGAGACATTTTTTCGCAGGAATACTGACGTATTTCAAGAAAAAATGACGCGGCGCAGCGTGAAAAGGCCCGCTGTCCGGGTGCGTTGGGGGTTTTCAGATACACCCTAGAGGAAACCAACCATCGGCGTGAACGGAAACAGGGAGGCGTTCCGGGGCTTTACCGGCTGGTTCCCGGCGTGTTTGTCAAATCGACGCGGTCATATTTTGCGCCTGCGGCGGGCTTCGCACTGGCGGCATTTCTGAATAAAAATACAGCGATACTCCGGTGAGCGTGCCGGGGTATCGCTTTTTGTATGGGCGTGCCTGCGGTCAGCCGCCGCTTTTCCGGTTCGCTTTGCTGGTTTTCGAAATCTGCTTGAATTTCTCCCGTTTGGCGTCCAGATAGCGGCTGCGCTCTGCTGCGGAGGCGTTTTCCAGCTTCAGCTTCCGGAACGATTCCCAGCGTCCGGCGTCCAGCGTGCCGTCTGCCAGTGCCTTTAAAACCGCGCAGCCGGGCTCTGCGGTGTGCGTGCAGTTGGAAAACCGGCAGGCGCGCGTCAGCTCCAGCAAATCCTGAAACGCCGTGTCGATGCCGTCGTCGCTGTCCCACATGCCGAGCTCGCGCATGCCCGGCGTGTCGATCAGAAATGCGCCGTTCGGAAGGGTAAGAAGCTGGCGGTGCGTGGTGGTGTGCCTGCCCTTGCCGGCGGTTCCGATGGCGCCTGTAGCAAGCGCATCGGTTCCGGTCAGCGCGTTGATCAGCGTGGATTTTCCGACGCCGGAGGAGCCGAGAAACGCAACGGTTTTGCCCGGAAGGATATAGGCAAGCACCGCGTCCGTATCGCCGGTAAGAGACGAGACGGTGAGAATTTCTGCCTCGGGCGCGGCGGTCCGTACCTCTGCGATTTTCTCTTCCGGGTCCGGGCACAGATCCGCTTTGGTCAGAACTACCACCGGCTCTGCGCCGCTGTCATACGCGATGGAGAGATAGCGCTCCAGGCGGCGGAGATTGAAATTCTGGTTGAGGGACATGCAGAGAAACACCGTGTCGATGTTTGCCGCGACAACCTGCTCCTGCTTCGCGCTGCCGGCGGCTTTCCGGAGAAAGCAGCTTTTGCGCGGAAGCAGGCTGCGGATGATCGCAGGGGAGCCGGCGTCCTGCCACTCGGCAAGGACATAATCGCCAACCGCCGGATAGTCGGAGACGGTCTGCGCTTCATAGCGGAATTTGCCGCAGACGGAGGCGGACTTGCTTTCTGCGCCGCTGCTGATCTGATACAGACCTTTTTCCTGCGAGATGACTCGCGCGCGCCGCTCGCTCATACGCGCGCCTCCGGTCCCGGGGATAAGATATCTTCCAGGGTGTAAGGCTTCCCGGGGAACTGGTGCCGGGTATGCTCCTGCGTTGTCAGCATCACGGGAAGGCTTGCAGCCTGCGCCGCGGCATAGAGCTGCCTCGCAAGCGGCAGGCAGTCTTCATCCTCCAGACCGCAGAAAATCCGCAGCGCAATGTGCTTTTCCCGGAGCGCCCGCATCAGCGCGTCCGTATGCTCCTGCAGGACCGGAATCCATGGACTTTGCAGCGCCAGCACGTCGCAGCGCGCCGGGGTGAAGCAAATCGCGCGCAGCAGCATATCGCACCCGGCGGAAAAGCCGCCGCAGACGATTTTTTCGTAGCCTTCCGCCTGCGTTGCTTCCAGCACGCTTGCGACCGGCAGGAACGAGATCATATCATAGCTCCAGCGGTACGTACCGCAGCCGTCCGGCTCGGCGCTCTGGATGGTTTCCAGCTGCCAGCGGTCGTTTTTCGCCAGCACCGGCGTCCAATCTTCGCGCGCGGTATCGGCGTTCTGCGTGTTGCCGTGGACGGCAAGAAACAGGTTTTCCGCCGTTTTTGCGTTCCGGGAAAAGACCGCCTTCGACGTTTCGCGGGCTTTTTGATAGCGCGCGTCGGAGACGGCTTTCAGGGAAAGAAATTCAGGGTTGCCGTTCAGCGCTTCGAGATCGTCGTCAATCAGCACCTCCGGGCGATACCACCAGCCGTTATCGTCAATTGCGGTCCTCAGCCAGCCGAGCGCGGTCTCCGAAAGCCCCGAGCCGCCGGCGAGACAGGCGAGAAAATACAACGTCTGCGGTCCGTATGCTGCCGGGCTTTTTTCATAGGCGTCCTGCAAAAACCGGTACGCCTGTGCGTAGTCCGTTTCGGCGATGGACAGGACCTGCTCCAGCAGATCCGCTTCTTGCTTCAGATTCAATGGCATGCTCCTTTTTGAGTTTGATCTATAATGACTAATATATATCAAACATACGATAAAAGTCAACCACAATTTCCGCGTGGCGAAAAGTCTTCTTGCCACGCGGAATTGCGCCGCAGAGGCTTTCCTCTGCGGCGCAATTGCTTTATGATGGTTTGTCCGGAGAATCCGGCGTTTCTTCTTCCACCAGCTTGCTGGTAAGAAGACTCTTCTGAAGGCTTGCCGCCTGCTCCAGATCCTCCCACGGCACGAACAGCTCCAGCTCGGCGTGGTTCTGCCCGAAGGCGACGGAATACAGCACGCTCCGTGCCTGCCGGGCCAGACAGCGGATGCCTGCGCCCTTCAGAAGCTCCTGCATTGCCTCGCCCCACGGGGAGACCATGGTGGACAGATAGCAGAAATCACCGTTTTCGGGCGCGCGCAGGGGCGTTTTGCCGCAGTAGGGGCAGACCGGACCTTCACAGATCAGATGGCAGTTCTCGCAGTAGTACATGGCAGAACCTCCTTTGGCAGTTACGCCTTGAGCTGCGCACGCTCCTCTTTCGTCTTGCAGAAATGCTCCAGCACGGGGACAAACAGGCATGCCAGCACGCAGCCCGTAAAGCCGCCGTTATACAGCAGGTAGCCGCCGTGCAGCAGCGGCACGCAGGTGACGAGCGTATAGTGCGCCGCACCGGCGAGGATGCCGGTCAGCCAGCCGTATTTGCCCGCGACGGGGGAAAGACCGTTTGCAAAGCAAAGCCCCACAATGATTGCCTGCGCGTTGATGGCAAGCGCGCCCTCAGTACCCATTGCGCTGCACAGCGCTTTTGCTGCGAAGCTTGCAGCAACGTAGCCGACCATAATGGGCCAGACGTTTGCCGGATGGCTGCCCTTGAAGCAGCAGCAGACCATGCAGAACACGCAGCCGAGCG
>CALERM010000192.1 GCA_937907715.1 uncultured Clostridia bacterium | reverse complement strand
AGGTGTTTGTTCATGTTTCTCGTTGTTTAATTTACAAGGTGCACTCCGCATTCTCAGCGGCTCGCTCGCAATCGAGCTTATTCATTATATCACATCAAGCTTCTCTTGTCAAGAACTTTTTTCAGGCTCTTCAAAACTTTTTGTGATTTTGTTCCGCTTCGATTGTTTTCTCTCTCGCAGCGAACTCGTTTAGTTTAGCACAGCTTCATCTGTTTGTCAAGAACTTTTTTCGATCTTTTTCGAAGTTCTTCTCGACTCACATCCGCTTTGCTGTCACTCTCTCGAGCGCTCGCATATATTATCAAAGCAAAAGCCGTTTGTCAACCCTTTTTTTCGAATTTTTGCAAATTATTTTATGGCTACTATTAGTTGTGTTAATAGCGGCAGAATCCCCCAACATACAGCCGCGCTCAACGCCCATGCATTTTCACCGACCCGCCCGGCTGCAAAGCTCAGTCCAAACGTCAGCACGCCAAGCGCCCAGATTGCCCACGGCGCTTCAAAGATCTGCGGCAACGCTCTGCCCAGCTGTGCCTGCGCGCCGGCAAGCAGCAGGCTCTCAAGCGCAAAGAAGCCCATCAGAAGTGCCGCCGAAACCAGCGGTTCGAGGCGCTCCATCACATCCAGCACCGAAAGGCTCTGGCTCACCGTATAAAACGGCAGCTCCAGCTGCTGCGTCAGCCTCGGAGACAGACACCCTGCCGTTACCGCCGCGAGCGCTGCCGGAAGCACCGTCAGCGCGCCCAGCCAGCCGCCCTTTGTCCGCTCGCGCCTTCCCGGCAGATAGCGAAGACTCACCAGACTCAGTATCGCCGGAATCACCCGAACCGTCTGTCTCGCTCCGCCCCAGGGCGTCATCCAACGGACCTCCACATTTTTGAGCGCCGCCAACACAATCACCGCATACAGCCCTGCCAGCAGCAAAAACAGCGCCCCGCACGCTCTTGCCGCCTGCTGCGCGCCCTTTCGATTCGATAGAACCGCCAGCAGAACCACCGCCGGAGCCGCCAGCACCTTTGTCTGGTCTGGAAACGCCATGGAAGCTCTTTGCGCCGTCTGCGCCGCTGCCAACAGGCAGAACGCCCCGCCAAGCGCCAGAAGCGCGCGCCCCAATGTCTTCCCGAACGCCTCCTGCGTCAATTCAATCAGATCCACCGCGCCGTTTGACAAGGTCCCACTTATATATAGATAACACGCAGCCGCCGCGCAGCCCAGCAGCACCCAGCCCCAACCGAGCCCCGCGCAGGTCAAAACCGCCGGCACGCTCATCGCGCAAAAGCCCCACGCGCCCGCCTGCCGTCCGGAAATCCTATTCTCCAAGCCGGAAGCCTCCTCCCGTCTGCACCAGCACCGCCGCCTGTACCTGCCTGTTTTCCAGCAGCGCCGCCCGCGCCCTGGAAAGCGTCAGCTCTCCCGGATGCGCCTGCAAAAACGAAAGCGCCCGCTCCGCCGGAATCTCCTGCCCCACCGCGCGGTATAATTTTGCCGCCGGGCGAAGCTGCGCGCTCACGCAAACCTGCGGCATCAAAAACCACGCCTTCTGCGTCACGATCACATGCTCCGCCGTCTGCGTAAAAAGCGTCCCCGCGCACCCGGCGCGCAGATCGGAAAGCGCCGCATCGAGACTTCCCCCGCGCCCCACGTCCTGCGTATCCGCCTTCACGGTAATTTCCCCATTCTGCGCATCGATCACCAACGCCTGCACCGGCACCAGCTCCGACACATCCTGCGCGCCCCCGCCGAACCGGGCCGCCAGCGCCAGCGCGGCAAGCGCCGCAAAGTATCCTGCCAGTTTCCGCATATCCCTCACCTCTGATTTTTTTCATCCATGGGCTTCAGCGCCCCGTCGCGCCATTTCTGCCGGACCAGCCGGGGTCTTACCAGCGCTCCTTTGACCTCCGCCTCGCCGAACGGCGAAAGATAGCTTCTGCCGAGACTCGAAAGCCCCGCCAGCTCCGTCAGCAAAAGCAGCAGCCCTACCGTCACGCCGAAAAGTCCCCAGAGCCCCGCCAGAACCGTCAATACAAACCGCCACAGCCGTACTGCGTCCGACAGCTCCCGGTTCGGAAGCGTAAAGCCGCAGATACCGCTCGACGCCGTCACAATCAGCGCCGCCGGAGACACCAGCTTTGCGTCCACCGCCGCCGTCCCGACGACCAGCCCTCCGATGATCGACACCGCCGTCCCTACCGCCTGCGGCAGATGCAGCCCCGCCTGCTGCAAAAGCTCGAACGCACACAGCAGTCCCAACACCTCCAGAAGCGTCGAAAACGGCACATTCTGCTTGCTCTCGATGATCGACAGCAGCAGCTTCGTCGGCAGCATCTGCTGATGAAACATTGCCATTGCCGCGTAAAGCCCCGGCAGCAGCAGGCTCACCCCCAGCGCCGCATAGCGCAAAAGCCGCAGCATTGATGCGGAAAGAAAGTCCGTCGCCCGGTCCTCGGGCGAGCGCATCAGCCGCCCCAGCCCCACCGGCGCCAGATACCCCAGCGGCAGCCCGTCGACCAGCAGACCCACCTGCCCGTCGAGCAGACCCTGGCAGAAATGGTCCGTCCGCTCGGTGTATTCCAGAAGCGGAAACGCCGTCCGTCTCGACCCCGTCACATATTCCTCGATCGCCGCCGGAGACAGCGCGCCGTCAATGTCGATGGACCCCAGCCGCTCCTGCATCCTGCGCGGCAGCTCGGGGTCCGTCAGACCGTCAATCCAGCAGACCGTAATCTTCGTCAGCGTCCTTCTGCCGGCGACCGTTTCCGAAAGCCGCAGCCCCGGCGTCCGCAGATGCCGCCGCACCAGACTTGTGTTCGTGCGCAGCGTCTCGGTAAACGCATCCTTCGCGCCCTTGACTGTGTTCTCCGTCTCCGGCGGAGAGGGGCTGCGCTTTTCCCCGGTCTTCACCTCGCAGCCGAGCGCCTTCCCGCTCTGCGGAAACAGAATCACGCAGAAGCCGTTCACCAGCAGCTGCGCCGCCTGCTGCGTCGACTGCGCCTCCTTGACCGACGCGCACCAGACCCCGCCCTGCATTGCGCGGGTAAACAGAATCTCCTCGCGTGCCTCGTCTGTCATCTGCGCCAGCGGGCGCACGACCTGCTCCGCGATATCCCCGCCCGACGTCAGCCCGTCGAGAAAATATACCGTCAGCAGCTGCCCGCCGCAAAGGATCTTCCGCGTCTCAAAATCCGCCGCGCCTTCAAACTGCGCCGCAAGCTCCCGTCCGTCTACCATCGCATCTCACCTCGTGGGAATTATTGTGCCGCCAATCGGGAAAAACTATACGGCAGCGTTTGCATATGCGGCATAAATATGGTAAGATATTAAATACGAATTTTTGCCTATTTGCGCGAAACCGCTCGCGCAATACAATATATAGATGTGGAGCGAACAGCATGTACGAACTGATCAATGAAAAAACGCTTCCGGAATACGAAGCCTTTGTCCAGTCCCACCCGAAGGGAAACTTCGCCCAGAGCTATCTCTGGGGCAAGCAGAAGCCCATGTGGCAGTGGGACGCCATCGCCGTGCGCGGTGAAGACGGAACAATCAAAGGAAGCCTCGCCGTCATGACGCGCAAGGTCCCCGGCATCGGCAGAACCCTGATGTACGGCTGCCGCGGTCCGGTGTGCGGCCTTGACGACCGCGAGACCTTTTCTCAGCTTCTGGACGGCGCGAAGGCGCTGGCAAAGAAATACAAATCCTACGTCATCAAAATCGACCCCGACGTTCCGTCGAGCAACACCGCCTTTTCCTCCATGCTCCAGAGCTTCGGCTTCCGCTCCAAGGAGGGCGGAAAAAACTTCGAGGCAATCCAGCCGCGCTACGTCTTCCGCCTGAACGTCGAAGGAAAGACGGAGGAGGAGCTTCTCGCAAATTTCCACCAGAAATGGCGCTACAACATCCGCCTTGCCGAGCGCAAGGGCGTCACGGTCCGCATCTGCGGCAAGGAGATGGTCCCTGCGTTCTCCGAGCTGATGCTTACGACCGGCGTGCGCGATGGCTTCGTGACCCGTAAGCCCGAATACTTTGCCGCCATGCTCGACAATCTCGGCGAGCATGCCCGGCTCTATATGGCGTTCGACCCCAACGATACCCCGATTGCCGGCACGCTTGCCATTCACTACGGCGACAAGGTCTGGTATCTCTACGGCGCGTCGTCAAACGAGCACCGCAATCTGATGCCCAATTACCTTCTTCAGTGGCGCATGATCCAGTGGGCGGTCGAAACAAACTGCCGCATCTACGACTTCCGCGGCGTCTCCGGCGATGTGTCGGAGGATAACCCGCTCTATGGTCTGTTCCGTTTCAAGCAGGGCTTCGGCGGCGATTTCACCGAGTTTGTCGGCGAGATGGACCTCGTCCTCTCTCCCGCCGTCTACTGGGCGGTCGAGCATGGTACGTCCGTCTTCAAGGAGCTTCGCAAACAGGTCTACCTCATTCGCAACCGCGGGAAATAAAGGAGAACACGCATGAAACGTTACCTGGTTGAATCCGCCGCCATCCGCCAGAATCTCGAGACGCTCAAAAAGCGCGCCGGAAAAGCGCGCCTGTTTGCCGTCGTCAAGGGAAACGGCTACGGTCTGGGGCTCATCCCCCTCGCCGCCATCTGCCGCGATGCCGGCGTGGATACCTTCTGCGTGACCGAGGTCTCGGATGCAAAGCAGCTCAGAGGCGCGGGCTTCACCCAGCAAATTCTCATGATCCGCCCGACCTGCGACGTCGACGAGGTGCATCAGCTGCTGGATCTGGACGTTGTGTTAACCGTCTCCAGCCAGGACGACGCGGCGGTCCTCAACGGCATTGCCACGCAGCGCAAGCAGAAAGTCAAAGCACACATTGAAATTGACACCGGCATGGGGCGCTATGGCTTTCTTCCCGGTGAGATGGACAAGCTTCTGCACATCTATTCCTATATGGACGGGCTGGACCTGTGCGGGATTTACACGCACTTCCACAGCGCGTTCTGCAACAAAAAAGCGACCGATCTTCAGATGGTTTCCTTCCGCTCCGTCATCCGCCAGCTGCAGGAAAAGGGCTTCGACGTCGGAATCTGCCACTGCTGCAATTCCGCCGGGCTTCTGCGTTTTCCCAATTACGCAATGGACGCCGTGCGCGTCGGCTCGGCAATCCTCGGCAGGCTTTCCTTCAAGGGCAGCTATAATCTCAAGCGCGTCGGCACGCTCGAGGCAGCCGTCGACGAGCTGCGCTGGCTTCCCAGGGGGCACACCTGCGGCTACGGCGCAGGCTGGCGCGCGAAAAAGCCCACCCGCATTGCGGTCCTCCCCGTCGGCTGGTACAACGGCTTCGGCTGCCAGATGGGAAATGATCTGACCCGCCGCAAAGACAGCCTGCGAGCAATTTTCTCGAACCTCAGGCGCCTGATCTTCGGGCGCAAGGGCTACACCGTCCTGCTCGGCGGCAAGCGCTGCCGGGTCCTCGGACACATCGGCATGCTCCACACCGTCGTCGACGTGACAACCGTCAACTGCAAGCTCGGCGACAAGGCAATTTTCGACGTCAATCCCCTGATGCTCAAGGGCGTGGACGTCGTCTTCCAGTAAATCATTCGTCCCGGAGGTGACATCTATGGCACATCCCATCGCCGCCATTGCAACCGGCTTTGTGCGCAGCGGTATCGGCATTCTGCGCATGTCCGGCGACGGCTGCATCGACCTTGCAGGCAAGGTCTTTGCGTTATCTTCCAAAAAGCCCCTGTCCACACTTCCGGACCGGCTGTTATCGCGCGGCACGCTGTATGATGAGCAGGCGCGCCCGATTGACGAGGCGATGGTCTTCGTCTCCCGCGCGCCGCACTCCTACACCGGAGAAGACACGGTCGAGTTTCAGTGCCACGGCTCTCCTGCCGTCCTGCGCGCGGGGCTTTCGGCGCTTTTGGCAGCCGGTTTCCGGCAGGCGGGACCCGGCGAGTTCACCAGACGCGCATTTTTGAATGGGCAGATGGATCTGACGCAGGCGGAGGCAGTTATCGACCTCATCGACGCCGAGACAGCGGACGCCGCCGCCAACGCCTGCGGGCAGGTTGCGGGCGTTCTGCGGAAAAAGCTGGACCCGATCTACGATCAGCTCATGGATATCTGCTCGCATTTCCACGCCGTGCTGGACTACCCCGACGAGGACATCGAGCCCTTCCGCCTGCAAGCCTATGCAGATACTCTGAAATCCGCCTCCCGGCAGCTCGACGCGCTGCTTTCCTCCTGCCGCCGCGGCAGCTTCATCAAAAACGGCGTGCAGACCGCCATTCTCGGCGCGCCGAATGCCGGAAAGTCGAGCCTTCTCAACGCCCTTGCCGGCTTCGCGCGCGTCATCGTCACCGACATCCCCGGCACCACGCGCGACGCAGTCGAGCAGACCGTGACGCTCGGAAAGCATCTTCTGCGCCTGCTCGATACCGCAGGCATCCGCGAAACGGCAGATACCGTTGAGCAGCTCGGCGTGGCGCGCGCGCTGAACGCGGCGCAGACCTGCCAGCTGGCGCTGTTTGTCGTCGACGGCTCGAAGCCGCTGACCCCGGAGGATGAAGCCGCCATGGACGCCGCGCTGCAGGCGCCCGAGGCAATTGCGATTTTAAACAAGCAGGACCTGCCGTGCGTCATTGACCCCAGCGAGCTGCCGTTTGCCTACGTGATTCCCGTCAGCTGCACGAAAAACGAGGGGCTGGATCTTTTAGAGCAGGCGCTCGACATGGTCTTTGATTTCGACGCGCCCTGCGACGGCTCGATTCTGACAAACGCCCGTCAGGCGGACGCGATTGCAAAATCGCGCGAGTCGATCGAAGCCGCGCTTTCGTCCCTGCGCCTTGGCATGACGCCGGACGCCGTTCTGGTCGACGTCGAGGCGGCGATGGAAGCGCTCGGCGAGGCGACCGGCCGCGTTGTCCGCGAGGATATTACCAACCGCATTTTCGAGCGCTTCTGCGTCGGAAAGTGATAGTTCCATTTTATTTCGCCTTGCGAGGCGAAACTCTATGAGGTATTTCGAGGTATTTCTATGATCTATCTGGACAATTCCGCCACCACCAAACCGAATGCTGCCTGCGTGCAGGCAATGACGCGCCTGCTGTGCGACACCTGGGGAAATCCCTCCTCGGTCCATGAGCTGGGCATCGCAGCCGAGCGCGAGCTGAAAAACGCCCGCAAAGCCGTTAGCTCCAGTCTCGGCGCAGAGCCGGAGCGTGTTTTTTTCACCTCCGGCGGCACGGAGGCGGATAACTGGGCAATTTTCTCGACCTGCGAGCGCCTGAAAAAGCGCGGCAATCACATCGTCACCACCGCCGTCGAGCATCACGCCGTGCTGCATCCCATGAAAGCGCTCGAAGCGAAGGGCTTCGAGGTCACATACCTGCAGCCCGATGAAGAAGGCTTCGTCTCCGCCGACACGCTCAAAGCCGCCCTTCGCCCGGATACGATTCTCGTTTCCATCATGATGGTCAACAACGAGTCGGGCGCCGTCATGCCGATTGCGGACATGATCCGCCTCACCCGCAGGCTCAGCCCGCTGGCGCTGTTTCACACCGACGCCGTCCAGGGCTTTCTGAAGCTCCCCTTCAAGGCAAGGACGCTCGGCGCAGACCTGATTTCCGTCTCGGGGCATAAAATCCACGGTCCCAAGGGCGTGGGCGCGCTCTACATCCGTCCGGGTCTTCCGCTGCCGCCCTTCCTCCACGGCGGCGGGCAGGAGAGCAATTTCCGCTCCGGCACCGAGAACCTGCCCGGCATCTGCGGCTTTGCCGCCGCCTGCGCCGATACCGACGCACAGCAGGAAATCGCCCGCATGACGGACCTGCGCGACTACTGCCGCGCCCGCGCGCAGGAAATTCCGGGGCTCGTCCTCATCGGACAGCAGGCAGCGCCGCACATTGTAAACCTGTCTCTTCCCGGTCTTCGCTCACAGGGCATCATCAACTGCCTGCAGACAAAGGGCATCTACGTCTCCGCCGGCTCTGCCTGCTCCAAGGGGCATCGCAGCCACGTGCTGGAGGCGATGCACCTGCCCCCCGCCGCCATCGACGGCTCCGTGCGCGTCTCGTTCTGCGGCGATAACACCCGAGAGGACGTCGACCGCCTGATCGAAGCCCTGTTGGAGGCAAAGCAAACCCTCAAAGGATAAACGAAGGACGTGCCATTTATGGCACGTCC
>CALERM010000191.1 GCA_937907715.1 uncultured Clostridia bacterium | reverse complement strand
AATCAACGATAAAATTCTGAGGGATAATCCCAGCTGGGTGATTGATACCATGCCCGCCGGTACTTATGACGGACAGGATTACGAGGTCAAGCTTGTCCGGATTCCGATGGCGCTGATCTGCAACGCCGATCTCAGCGAAGACCTGGCGTATGAAATCACCAAGGACCTCTGCGAAAACACGGATGCAATTTCCGCGGTACATTCCGAAGGCAAATGGTGGAATGCCGATAATACGCTTCCCTATCTGGAAACTTCGCCGGTACCCTTCCATGCCGGTGCGCTGAAATACTATTCCGAGCGCGGCTGAGCGATCGCCTGATGACCGGAACGGGGCGCAGCCGTCAAAGCGCAGCGCCCGTTCTCCAAAATAAAACATGGAGGGATCATTTGTGACATTGAAAACCTATCAAAATGGCGCGGCAAAACTTGCAAAGGTGCTTGCCATTGCAATGACCGTGTTTCATGTATATACCTGCACGTTCGGTCTTCTGACCCCGCTGCTGCAAAGAAGCATCCACATCGGCTTTGCCATGGTTCTGATTTTCCTGCTGGCAGTTGTCAAAGCGGAAAAGCCGCTTGCTGTGATTATCAACAGCGTTCTGGCACTCGCCGCGTTCGTCAGCTACCTGTACCTGAGCATCAACCATGAAAACCTGCTGTTCCACGCGGCGTCGCCGAGCATCTACGAAACTGTTTTCGGCGTTCTGGCAGTGGTAATCGTAATTCTGGCAGTGAAAAAGAGTCTCGGCTGGGCAC
The DNA here is from genome assembly GCA_937907715.1 of uncultured Clostridia bacterium. Classification (GTDB taxonomy): domain Bacteria; phylum Bacillota; class Clostridia; order Oscillospirales; family Oscillospiraceae; genus CAG-170. Next base: position 1,904 of record CALERM010000191.1, on the reverse strand, counting down.
TTCCCATCATTGCAGGGCTCTTTATCCTGTACGCCCTGTTCGGCAACTATCTGACCGGCGCCATCGCACACCGCGGCTATACCATCAAGCGCCTTGCCTCGCAGCTGACGATGAACACCGAGGGCATCTTCGGCATGGTTGCCGGCACCTCCGCAACATATATCTTCCTGTTCTGCCTGTTCGGATGTCTTCTGGAGGCAACCGGCTGCTCTAAATTCTTTATGGACTTTGCCATTGCCATCGCGGGCAAAAAGCGCGGCGGCGCGGCGAAAATCGCCTGTGTTTCCAGCGGTCTGTTCGGCATGATGTCCGGCAGCGCCGTTGCTAATGTCATGACGACCGGCACCTTTACGATTCCGCTGATGAAAAAAGGCGGCTATCCGCCGGAATTTGCAGGAGCCGTTGAAGCCGTTTCCTCTACCGGCGGTCAGATCATGCCGCCGATCATGGGCGCTGCCGCCTTCATCATCGCGGAAACGCTCTCCATCCCGTATGCAAAGGTTGCAGCTGCGGCGCTTCTACCGGCAGTTCTGTACTATGTCGCTGTGTGGATCATCGTGGATATCCGCGCGCAGAAAAGCCACATCTCGGGTGCGGAGCAGTATTCCGAAATACCAAAGCTCAAAACCATCCTCAAGGAAGACGGTTTCCTTGCCGTTCCGTTTTTGGCACTGATTTTGTTCCTGGCAGTTTTGCAGTGGTCCCCGCTGCGCTCGGGTCTTTATTCCTGCGCGATTGCCGTGATCGTATCCTTCTTCAACAAGGACAAAGAGCAGCGCTTCAGTCTGAAAATGCTGCTGAATGTGTTTGAAAACACCGCATACTCTGTGCTGGATGTTGCAGCTGTCTGCGCCTGCGCAGGTATCATCATCGGCACATTGTCTCTGACGGGTCTCGGCATCAAGTTCTCGTCGCTTCTTGTCACGCTGGCGGGTGGTCATAAGATTCTTCTGCTTGTCTTCGCCGCGATTGCGGGCATCATCCTCGGCATGGGCATGACGACGACAACCGTTTACATCATCCTGAGCGTTCTGGTCTGCCCGGCGCTGGTGGAAATGGGCGTGACGCCGCTGGTGGCGCATCTGTTCGTGTTCTACTTTGGTATCCTCTCCAACATTACGCCGCCGGTTGCGACCGCATCGTTCGCCGCTGCGTCGCTGGCGCAGTGCAATGCGTTCAAGCTCGGCTTCACCGCCTGGAAGATCGGTCTTTCCGGCTACATTCTTCCGTTCATGTTCGTCTACGGCAACGAGCTGTGCCTGATTGGCGAGCCGATCATGATCATCAAAGCCGTCATTACCTCGTTCTTTGGCATCTACTGCCTGTGCTGCGGTCTGGAGGCATACTATAAAAAGAAGCTGAACGTCGTACAGATTGTCATGATGCTTGCCGCAGCGCTGCTGCTGATCGACTCCGGTACGCTGACCGATATCATCGGCGTTGCACTGGCTGCCTGTGTGCTGGTTCCGAACTTTATCGCATCGAAAAAAGCGGCTGTAAAGGCATAACCCAAAGGTTCCCATCGAGATCACTCTCTTTACCATACGCCCCTCACGTGCTATGATAGATACATTCTATTATAGTATGTGGGGGCGAACCTATGGAAATGAAGACCGCGCAAAACCGCTTCATCCGGCGGATGTTTCTGAGTCTTGGAGCAGGCGCACTGTTCGGCGTGATTGCCGGATTTCTGCGCTTAAAGCTGCCGGAAGAAGGATGGAACATCATCAACAGAATTTTCTTTCAGGACATCACTGCCGCAGACGGGCAGAACGCCATCGGTCTATTTTATATTGTACAGACGCTGTTTACAAACGCCCTGAAGCTCGCCATTGTTCCGCTGGTGTTCTTCTCCATGATTCTTTCGGTTTGCAGCATGAGTGATATGCGTAAGCTCGGGCGCA
>CALERM010000190.1 GCA_937907715.1 uncultured Clostridia bacterium | reverse complement strand
TCGACGGCATGATCCTGGCTGCGCAGTATGCGCGGGAAAAGCGTCTTCCCTACTTCGGCATCTGCCTCGGCATGCAGGTCGCGGTCATCGAGTTTGCCCGCCACGCCGCCGGAATTACAGACGCCGACTCCGGCGAATTCAACGAGATCTGCAAGCACAAGGTCATCGACTTCATGCCAGGTCAGAGCGACGAGATCGACAAGGGCGGCACGCTGCGTCTGGGCGCCTGCCCGTGCGTAATTACCCCCGGCACCACCATGGCGCGCTGCTACGGAACGCTGGAGATTTCCGAGCGCCACCGCCACCGCTATGAATTCAACAACGACTATCGCCAGATGCTGACCGACGCGGGACTTACCCTCTCGGGTCTTTCTCCCGACGGGCGGCTGGTTGAGACCGTGGAACTGTCGGACCGGGCGTTCTTTGTCGGCGTGCAGTACCATCCGGAGTTCAAATCGCGCCCGAATAAGGCGCATCCGCTGTTCCAGGGCTTCATTGCCGCGTCATTGGAAGAGGCGAAGAAGCGATAAGAATTTGCACCCAGTTTTAGGAGGAGAGACATGGCATCACAGGTAGTATTGATTTTGGATTTTGGCGGGCAGTATAATCAGCTCATCGCGCGCCGTGTGCGCGAGGCAAACGTATACTGCGAGGTCAAGCCCTGCACCACGCCGCTCGACGAGCTGATGAAATACAATCCCATCGGCTTTATCTTCACCGGCGGTCCGCAGAGCGTCTACGCCGAAGGTTCTCCCCAGGTCGACCCGAAGATTTTTACCCTCGGACTTCCGATTCTCGGTATCTGCTACGGCTGTCAGCTGATTGCGCACCATCTCGGCGGCAAGGTCACTGCCGCGCAGGATGATACCGCGCGCGAATACGGCAAAACCGAAACCTTCTTTGATACCTCCTGCGAAATTTTCCATGGTTTGAAGGAAAGCAGCGTCACGTGGATGAGTCACGGCGACTATATGGCAAAAGTCCCTGAGGGCTTTACCCTCTGCGCTCACTCCGCCGCCTGCCCCACGGTCGGCATCTGCGACGAGACGCGCAGAATCTACGGCGTGCAGTTCCATCCGGAGGTCAACCACACCGAGCAGGGCTCGCTCATTCTGCGCAACTTCTTATATCGCGTCTGCAAGGCAACCGGCGACTGGACCATGGCAGACTACCGGCAGAATGCAATCCAGTCCATCCGCGAAAAGGTCGGCTCCGGCAAGGCGCTGCTCGCACTCTCCGGCGGCGTGGACTCCTCCGTTGCCGCGGCGCTCATGGCAGAGGCAATCGGCAATCAGCTCACATGCGTGTTTGTCGATCATGGTCTGATGCGCAAGGACGAGGGCGATGAGGTCGAAGCGGCGTTTTCCAAGTGGGATATCAACTTTATCCGCGTGAACGCAGAAGAACGCTTCCTGGGAAAGCTCGCGGGCGTATCCGAGCCTGAAGCAAAGCGTAAGATCATCGGCGAAGAATTTATCCGCGTTTTCGAGGCGGAGGCAAAGAAGATCGGCAAGGTCGACTTCCTGGTCCAGGGCACGATTTACCCCGACGTAATCGAATCCGGGCTCGGCAACTCTGCGGTGATCAAGAGCCACCACAACGTGGGCGGTCTTCCTGACTATGTCGATTTCAAAGAAATCATCGAGCCGCTGCGCATGCTCTTTAAAGACGAGGTGCGCGGGCTTGGCAGAGAACTGGGGCTTCCGGAATACCTTGTGATGCGTCAGCCGTTCCCGGGTCCCGGTCTTGCCATCCGCGTCATCGGCGATATCACAAAGGAAAAACTCGACACGCTGCGCGAGGCAGACTTCATCTTCCGCGACGAGGTTGCAAAGGCGGGCTTTGACCGCCAGATGAATCAGTACTTCGCGGTCCTGACATCCATGCGCTCCGTCGGCGTCATGGGCGACGGCAGAACGTACGATTATACGCTGGCGCTGCGCGGCGTCACAACGTCCGACTTCATGACCGCCGACTGGGCAAGAATCCCGTATGACGTTCTTGACCGCGTGTCGGTGCGCATCGTCAACGAGGTCCGCGGTATCAACCGTATCGTCTACGATATCACCAGCAAACCCCCCGCAACCATCGAGTGGGAGTAATTCCGAAAACGCCAGAAACCCGCATGAATACAGGCTTTTTTGCCCGTCAAAATGGCTCGTGATACTGGATTGATACTGTTTTTTTTCAAATCCGGTACTTCGAGAGAATCATTCCAAAATGACAAGCAAAACCGTCCTGCTGAACGACAAATTCAGCAGGACGGTTTTTTGCTTGTCTTATTTCTTTTTCCAAGGAATATATTCCTTGCGCTCTTTGGTGTCATCACAGGTATGCGGCCAGTTCAGTTTCCATTCAAAGTATTCCTCGCGCGTGATCTGCCCCGCATGAAGCTCCTGTTGGCGCAGCAGCCATTCCTGCATGAACTCATCGACAAGACCATATTGGAAGTACATTCCCACTGGCTGTCTGACAGGCCATTCGTCGCTGTCGTTGTACTTTGCGGTGGTATCATCCCCGTTTCGCTCTTTGACCGGATTGCGGACGAGCTGAAACAGGCGGATAGAACCGGGACTATCCTCATCCAGCCAGAAGAACGTCCGCATAAAATCCTCTGCGCACCCCGGAGCATCTGTATAGAAGTTCTGCCGGTCTACGCGCAAGACCTCCGCAATTTTGTTCAGCAAGTCTTTCTTCGGAACACGGTAATTCGTTTCGTACTGAGCAACGCGGTTATCCGCGCCCTTTTCCTCCAGCCCGATGGCAACGCCAAGCTCCTTTTGTGTCATACCTCGAAAGGTACGGATTTTCCGAATCTTATCTCCTACTGTCATTCATACCACCGCCTTTGAGAACAGTATAGCGCAAATTTGCGAAATACGCAAGAAAAATATTAACAAAAAAGCGAAATAAATTCTTGACATTAACATTTTTGCTAATGTATAATAAGGGTGTAGATATTAACATATTTGCGAAACATCAATAAGGAGGTGACACTATGACACAGGAATTGTTTGTACGGGCGGAGGAAGTTGCCAGCGAGCTTGGCATTTCCAAACCCTACGCCTACAAGCTGGTACGGGAGATGAACGAGGAGTTGAAGCAGAAAGGCTTTATCACCATCCCCGGACGGGTGAGCAGACGGTATTTTGAAGAAAAATTCTATGGCCTGCGTGACAGGCAGTAAGGAGGAAACAGCAATGCCAGCATACAAAGATAAGGAAAAAGGTACATGGTATGCGTCCTTTTACTATGAGGACTGGACGGGAAAGAAAGTCAAAAAGCTGAAACGCGGCTTTTCCACCAAGCGTGACGCGCTGGAATGGGAACGGACGTTTTTGCAGCAGCAGACCGCCGATCTGGAAATGACCTTTGAAAACTTCGTCGC
>CALERM010000189.1 GCA_937907715.1 uncultured Clostridia bacterium | reverse complement strand
CGGCACCCTTGTTACCATTTCCATCCCCACGGGGGAAGAATAGAGGCTTTATATGCAGAAAAACAACCAGCCTGCCAGTCAGGAGAAGTTTAAAACGCTCATTGGCGGACAGGCGCTCATTGAAGGCATCCTGATGCAGGGACCAGACAAGCGCGCCATTGTTGTGCGCGGTCCCGAGGGCTTGGTACAGAAGGTCGAGCCGATCAAAAAGAAGACAGGCATTCTCACATGGCCGCTCATTCGCGGCGTCGTGAACTTCGGCTCGTCGATGGTCAACGGTGTGAAAGCGCTCATGTACTCGGCGGACTTTTTCCCCGAGGAAGCGGGCGAGCCGTCGAAGTTTGAAAAATGGCTGGAACAAAAAATCGGCTCCGAGAAAATCGAAAAGGCTGTGGTCTATCTCTCGGTCGTGCTGGGCATTGCACTTTCGGTCGGGCTTTTCATTTTGCTTCCGACGCTGCTCGCGGGCTTCATTCCGGGGCTGAAGGAGCGCGCTGTGCTGCGCAGCCTTGTCGAGGGTGTGTTCCGCATCCTTATTTTCCTTGCCTACATGATTTTTATTTCCAAAACGCCGGACATGAAGCGCGTCTTTTCCTATCACGGCGCGGAGCATAAGACCATCCGCTGCTATGAGGCTGAGCTGCCGTTGACGGTTGAGAACGTCCGCCCGCAGACAAGGCTTCATCCGCGCTGCGGTACAAGCTTCCTGTTCGTTGTGATTATCATTTCAATTCTGGTCTCCGCCGTGTTCAGCGCCGTTTTCCCGATCGGAAATACCCTTTTGCGTATGCTTTCGCGGCTGGTGATGCTGCCGTTTATCGTAGCAATTGCGTATGAGTTCAACCGCCTCGTCGGTCGGCACGACAACGCGCTCACGCGGGTTCTGACTGCGCCAGGCATGTGGTTCCAGCTCTTTACGACCAACGAGCCGGACGACTCCATGATTGAGGTTGCCATCGAAGCGCTGACGCTGGTGCTTCCCGAGCAGAAAGGCGCGGACCGATGGTAAAAAAATACGGCGAGCTTTACTTAAATGCGCGCAAGGCGCTGCGCCCGAGTCAGGGGGACAACGCCTCTGTCTACGCGCGCGAGCTGCTGTCGCTTGCCTCCGGCAAATCCGTCGCGGCGCTGCTTGCCGATCGGGAGCTATATAGCTCAGAAGAAATCGAAGAAAAGCTGAACGGGTTTCTCGCCCGGATTCTCGCCGGAGAGCCGCTGGCATACCTTCTCGGCGAGTGGAGCTTTTATGGGCTGCCGTTTCTTGTGACACCGGATGTTCTCATTCCGCGCGACGATACGATGGCGGTGACGGATCTTGCCATCGAGGCGGCAAGAACCTATCCTGCGCCGCAGCGGGTTCTGGATTTATGCACAGGCTCTGGTTGCATCGGTCTTGCGATCGCGCACAGCGTGCAGACCGCGCGCGTCACACTGGCGGATATTTCGGAGCCGGCGCTTCGCGTGGCAAAGCAGAATACGGCAAATCTGCGCCTCAAGAGCCGTGTGACGGTGTTTTCCGTAGATGTTTTGCAGCCGGCGCCCAGATTTCTGGGGCAGTTTGATCTGATTGTGTCGAACCCGCCGTATGTGACCACGCAGGAGATGGCAAAGCTCGACGTGTCCGTCTGGGCTTACGAGCCGCATCTGGCGCTCGAGGGCGGTACAGACGGTCTGGATTTTTACCGGGCAATTCTCAGGAATTTTAACGCGGCGCTGCGTCCCGGCGGAACGCTCTGCTTTGAATTCGGCTTCGGACAGGAGACGGCGCTGACGGAGCTTTTGCAGGCGGCAGGGTATGAAGATGTGACGCTGCGCAAGGATTTGCGGGGCGTGGTGCGCGCCGTTTCGGCGAAAAAACCGGAAGCTTAAGCGGAAGAAAAGAGTTCAAACAAATGTTTGATTTATGGTGCACCCTGTGTTATACTGTAGAAAAACAGAAAAGGAAGGCTGTTGGCTATGGCAGTAGAAAAGAAGAAACCCGAGGCTCCTTTGAGCGATAAGAAAAAAGCGCTGGAGACGGCAATCTCCCAGATCGAAAAGAATTTCGGCAAGGGCACGGTCATGCGTCTGGGTGACCGCCCGGAGATGAACGTGGAGGCAATCCCGACCGGCTCGCTGGCTTTGGACGCGGCGCTCGGCATCGGCGGCGTGCCGAAGGGCAGAATCATCGAGATCTACGGACCGGAGTCCTCCGGCAAGACGACACTGGCGCTGCATATCGTGGCGCAGGCGCAGAAGCGCGGCGGCGAGGTCGCGTTTGTAGACGCCGAGCATGCGCTCGACCCCGATTACGCGGCAAGAATCGGTGTGGACATCGACTCCATGCTGGTCTCTCAGCCGGATACCGGCGAGCAGGCGCTGGAAATTACCGACGCGCTGGTGCGCTCGGGCGCGGTGGACGTGGTGGTCGTCGACTCTGTCGCGGCTCTGACGCCGCGCGCGGAAATTGAAGGCGAGATGGGCGATACGTTTGTCGGCTTGCAGGCGCGGCTCATGTCGCAGGCGCTTCGCAAGCTTGCCGGCAACATCTCGAAGACGAATTGCGTCGTTATCTTCATCAACCAGCTTCGCATGAAGATCGGCGTCATGTACGGAAACCCTGAGACAACCACGGGCGGCAACGCGCTCAAGTTCTACGCCTCCGTGCGAATTGATATCCGCCGGACCGAGGCGATCAAGAACGGCACCGAGATCGTCGGCAACCGCACGCGCGCAAAGATTGTCAAAAACAAGGTTGCGCCTCCCTTCAAAGAGGCTATTTTCGATATCATGTACGGCGAAGGCATCTCCAAGTGGGGAGAGCTGGTGGACCTTGCGGTGCAGCTGGAACTGATCAACAAGTCCGGCAGCTGGTTCTCCATCGGAGACGAGCGCATCGGACAGGGCAGAGACAACGCCAAGCTTTATCTGCAGGAGCATCCGGACGTTGCCGAGCGCATTGAGCAGGAGGTCCGCGACAACATGTGGAAGCTCCAGGGCAGCCGCGCAAAGCCGCCCATCGCGCCGGCGAGCAAAGCGGTGAACGTGTCGGCGGACGACTTCAACGATGAAACTTGAAAAGCTCGAGCCGCTGGATTCACCAAACTATCTGCGATTGATCTTTGAAGATGGCAAGCGGCTCAAGGCTCCGGCATATAAAATCGTGGAGCTGGGGCTGTCTCCCGGCACAGAGGTCACGCCGGAGGCGCTTCTGGCGCTTGAGCATGCGCAGAGCCTCGCCTCGTGCAAGGAGCGTGCGGTCCGTATCTTAACGGCAAGCGGTCTTTCCAAAAAGGAACTGCAGAAGCGTCTGGTCCAGAAGGGCGAAAGCGAGGAAGATGCCGAGGCGGCGATTGCTTGGCTGGAGGAGCTGCATCTGATCGACGATTTGCAGACGGCAAAGCAGCTTGTTCGAAGCGCCTGCCTGCGCGGCTACGGTGCGGCGCGCGCCAAAAGCATCCTGTATGAAAAGGGCATCCCAAAGGAGCTTTGGGACGAGGCGCTGGAAGAGCTTCCGGAAATGGACGGCGCGATCGACGTATTTCTGCGCCGGAAGCTGGACGGCAAAACGCTCGACGCAAAGCAGATCAAAAAGACTGTGGACGCGCTGCTGCGGCGCGGTCACAGCTACCACGACATTCAAGCGGGGCTGCGCCGGTATGAGGCGTCGCTTTCGATAGAACAGACGCAAGAAGACACATGGGAGGACATGGAATGAGCCAGAGCATAGGCATGATCAGCCTTGGCTGCGCAAAGAATCAGGTCAACGCCGAGCAGATGCTGTTTCTGCTGCGTGTGGCAGGCTATGAGATTTTGCCGGACCCGGACGGGGCAGACCTCGTCATCATCAACACCTGCGGCTTCATCGAGGACGCGAAGGCAGAGGCAATCGACAACATCCTGGCGATGGGAGAACTCAAGAAAGAGGGCAGAATCGGAAAGATTCTTGTCACCGGATGTCTGGCGCAGCGCTATCAGATGGAGATTGTGCAGGAAATGCCGGAGGTAGACGGCGTGCTCGGTACGGGGTCCTATTACGACATCGTTTCGGCGGTCGGAAAGGTACTTGCCGGTGAGCTTGTCTCGGAATTTGGCGATATCAACGCGCCATTGACCGAGCCGCAGCGCATTCTGACCACGCCCGAGCATTATGCCTATCTGCGTATTGCAGAAGGCTGTGACAATCACTGCGCGTTCTGCATCATTCCGCAGCTGCGCGGCCGCTACCGCAGCCGCCCGATGGAGGAGCTGTTAAAAGAAGCGCAGGATCTGGCGGACAGCGGCGTAAAAGAATTGATCGTCATTGCCCAGGACACGAGCCGCTACGGCATCGATCTGTACGGCGAACGGAAGCTGGCGGAGCTGCTGCAAAAGCTCTGCGCCATTGACGGCTTCGTCTGGGTGCGCGTGCATTATCTCTATCCGGACGAAATGTCCGACGAGCTGATTGACGTGCTGGCAAACGAGCCGAAGATCGTCAAATACCTCGACATTCCCATTCAGCACATCAACGACAAGATTCTGCGCGCGATGAACCGACGCGGAAACGGCGAGTATGTGAAGCAGCTTCTTAAAAAGCTGCGTGCGCGCATCCCAGGGCTGGTCATCCGCACAAGCCTTATTACAGGTCTTCCCGGAGAAGGAGAGGAAGAGTTCCAGCAGCTGTGCGAGTTTTTGAAGGAATTTAAATTGGAGCGCGCCGGAACGTTTGCATTCTCTCCGGAGGAGGGAACAAGGGCGGCATTGATGGACTACCCCGACAAGGAGGTCGCGCAGGCGCGCGCGGAAATCATCGGCGAGCTGCAATCTCGCATCATGGACGAGTACAATGCGTCCTGCGAGGGCAAAATCATGCAGGTCCTGTGCGACGGGTATGACCCCGACGAGGACTGCTATTACGGAAGAACGTATGCTGATTCTCCCGATATTGACGGGCGCATCTGGTTTACGAGCTCGCGCCATGTGAAGACGGGCGAGTTTGTGAACGTCTGCGTCGTGGGCGCATATGATGGAGAGCTGACAGGCATGCTGGAGGAGGACATGGAAGACAATGACGACGGCGAGTAAAATTACAATGGTGCGGGTGGTTCTGATCCCGTTTTTTATCGTGTTCCTGCTTCTGAGCGGAAACGGCGGCGCGAATGCCGACATGTACCGCTGGGTTGCGCTGGCGATTTTCGTGGTGGCAAGCCTGAGCGATTTTCTCGACGGCTATGTCGCGCGGCATTACAACCAGGTCACAGACTTCGGCAAATTCTTTGATACCCTTGCCGACAAGCTGCTCGTCACTGCCTGCCTGATGGTCTTTGTCGGTCAGGGCAGAATGGCAAGCTGGATTGCATTCATCGTCGTGGCGCGCGAGTTTGCCATCATGGGGCTGCGCTCGGTTGCCGCGACGCACGGGCGTGTGATTGCTGCGGGCTGGTCCGGCAAGATCAAGACCTCCTGCACGATGGTGGGGCTGATTGCCATGATGATTTTCCCTGGCGTTCAGATTCTCGATACGATTGTCTGCGCCGTGATTCTGGTGACGACGCTCTATTCGGGCTTTGAATATTTCCAGAAGAACTGGGACGTGCTGATGCCCGGCGCTTGACTTTTTGCGCGCCGGATGGTATCATATCGGCATAAATTGTAAAAGTGCATATCGCGTTGATCGAAAAGAGTACCTTACCGGCGCCTCGCAGAGAGTTTCCGTCATCGGCTGCAAGCGGAAACGAGGTTGGGTTTGGGAACGTGCGTTCGGGAGCGAGGGGAGACCCCGTGCGGGCATACGTCAGTTGCCCTGAGTGAGAAATCAGAGTGGAACCGCGAGTTTTCAAACCCGCCTCTTGACCAGAAGAGGTGGGTTTTTATTTTTTCCGGGAGGCATCATTTTTGCATATTTTCGAAGACATTCAGGCATACAAGAAGAACGACCCTGCGGCGCGGAGCGTGGCAGAAATCCTGCTGCTGTATAACGGACTGCACGCCACCATTGACTACCGCATCGCCCACTGGCTGCATATCCACGGGCTGCGCTTTCTCGCGCGCAGCATTTCCCAGTGGTCGAAGCTCTGGACCGGCATTGAAATTCATCCCGGCGCAAAAATCGGGCGGCGGCTCGTCATTGATCACGGCACGGGCATTGTCGTCGGCGAGACGGCGGAGATCGGAGACGACTGCCTTTTGTATCAGGGCGTGACCCTTGGCGGCACCGGCAAGGACGTCGGCAAACGTCACCCGACGCTCGGCAACAACGTCATGGTCGGCGCGGGCGCAAAGGTGCTGGGACCTTTTAAGGTCGGCAACAACGCGCGTATCGCGGCAAACTCCGTCGTGCTGCGCGAGGTGCCGGACAATGCGACAGTCGTCGGCGTTCCGGGCAGAATTGCGAGACTCAGCGGCGAGAAGCTCGACCATATCCACACGCCGGACCCGGTGATGATTGAAATTGAGGCACTCAAAAAACGTCTGGAAGCGTTAGAGAATGCAGCGCAAACGAAAGAATAAACAGGGAGGAAACGACATGTATCTTTATAACTCGGCGTCACACAAAAAAGAAGAATTTGTCCCCAACGATCCCAAGCTCGTCAAGATGTACACCTGCGGACCTACGGTCTACCATTTTGCCCACATCGGCAATCTGCGCAGCTACATCATGGAGGATGTGCTGGAAAAGTATCTGCGCTACGTAGGCTACCCCGTCAAGCGCGTCATGAATATCACGGACGTGGGGCATCTGACCTCGGACGCCGACGAGGGCGAGGACAAGATGCTCAAGGGTGCGCGCCGCGAGCATAAGAGCGTCATGGAAATTGCAAAGTTCTACACGGATGCTTTCTTTGAGGATTGCCGCAAGCTCAACATCAAGCGCCCCGACGTCGTCCAGCCCGCGACCGGCTGCATCGACGA
>CALERM010000188.1 GCA_937907715.1 uncultured Clostridia bacterium | reverse complement strand
TCCCGGGCGTTGTCGCTTGCCCGAAGTGCGGCGAGCCCCGCCTGCCTCACAGAGCATGCAAGGCTTGCGGCTATTACAATGGTCGTGAAGTCATTTCTGTTGAAGCTAAGTAAGTTCGCTCGATACGAGAATGAGAGGGAGGCTGAATCAGTCTCCCTCTTTTCTTGCTGAGTTTTCGCAGAGCGGTTGCTTCTGTGTAAGAGGGAGGTAATATCTATGGCAAAACCGATTGTGGCAATCGTGGGCAGACCGAATGTCGGCAAGTCGATGCTGTTCAATAAGCTGACCGGCAAGCGCATGGCGATTGTGGAAGATACGCCCGGCGTGACGCGCGACCGGATTTACGGCGAATGCGACTGGAACGGGCGCAGCTTTGCCCTCGTTGACACCGGCGGCATCGAGCCGGGGACCAACAGCGAGATGCTGAAATTCATGCGCCGTCAGGCGGAAATCGCCATCGAAACCGCGACGGTCATTATCATGGTTGTGGACGTCACCGTGGGGCTCACCGCCGCCGACAGCGAGGTTGCGGCGATGCTCAAAAGGTCCAAAAAGCCTGTCGTTCTGGCAGTCAACAAGTGCGACCGCACGGGAGGCGTCAACCCGGAGGTCTATGAGTTTTATTCGCTCGGTCTCGGAGATCCGATTGAGGTTTCCGCGGTCCATGGGCACGGCACCGGCGACATTCTGGACGCCTGCGTGGAAAATTTCCCGGATACGGACGACGAGGAATACGACGAGGACGTGATCAAGGTCGCCATCATCGGCAAACCGAACGTCGGCAAGTCGAGCCTTCTCAACCGCATTCTGGGCGAGGAGCGTGTGATCGTGTCCGATGTTGCCGGCACAACGCGCGACGCAATCGACAGCTACTTTGAAAACGAGTTCGGCAAGTATCTGTTTATTGACACCGCGGGCATGCGCCGCAAGTCCAAGGTTGACGACGCGGTAGAAAAATACTCGAATCTGCGCTCTGTTTCCGCCATTGAGCGCGCGGACGTGTGCCTGATCCTGATTGACGCCAACGAGGGCGTCACCGAGCAGGACACCAAGGTCGCCGGGCTTGCGCACGAGGCGGGCAAGGCGTGCATCATCGTCGTCAACAAGTGGGACATGGTCGAAAAGGACACGAACACGATGCAGAAGATGACGGACGATATTCGCCGGGACCTGAGCTATATGACCTATGCGCCGGTGCTGTTCATCTCCGCGCTGACCGGTCAGCGGGTCGACAAGCTCTTCGAGATGGTCAACGCTGTTTCGAACCAGAACTCCATGCGCATCACGACCGGCATGCTCAACAACATTCTCGAAGACGCCACCGCGCGCGTCCAGCCGCCCACAGACAAGGGGCGCAGACTCAAGATCTACTATATGACGCAGGTCGGCGTCAAGCCGCCGCACTTTGTGATCTTCTGCAACGACGCGAGGCTGTTCCATTTTTCGTATCAGCGGTATCTCGAAAACCAGATCCGCGCGGTCTTCGGACTGACCGGTACGCCCATCAGGATCACCATCCGCCAGAAGGGCGACAAGGAAGAAATCTGAAAGATAAATTCCCGGCAGAAGCCCTTCTGCCGGGAATTTTACAGGGGGGAGAAGCGTATGATCATTCCGGAGACCGCTGTGACGCTCAAGGACGGGACGAAGGCTGCTCTTCGCAGCCCGCAGCCCAGGGACGCGGCGCAGCTGAACGAATATCTGCGCCTGACAAGCGGCGAAACGCACTTCATGGTTCGATACCCCGAGGAGTGCAATCAATCCATAGAGGCCGCGCAAAGGCGCTTGCAGGCGATGGCGGACGATGATAGAGGCTTTATGCTGGCAGCGTTTCTGGACGGCGAGCTGGTCGGAAACTGCGGCGTCAACATCATGTCGGACCATTTCAAAATGCGCCACCGCGCCAGCCTCGGCATTTCTATCAAGAAAAAAGCGTGGGGACTGGGTCTCGGCACGCTTCTGATGGAAAAGGCGCTGGAGCAGGCGAAGGAAAACGGCTTTACGCAGGTGGAACTGGGCGTGTTTGCCGATAATGAGCGCGCCAGAGGACTTTACCGGAAGCTCGGCTTTACCGAGATGGGCTGTATTCCGAAGGCGTTCTGTCTCAAGGACGGCACGTACCGCGACGAGGTCCAGATGGTGAAGTTCCTGACGGATTGAGGATTTCTGCACCGCACCCAACAGCTTTGCGGTAAGCACCGCCGGAGCATAGAAAAAGAGCAAGCCGCATGGCTTGCTCTTTCAGCTGCTTGGTAATTAGATCGCGCGCTCAACCTTGTTCGAGCGGAGGCATCTTGTGCAGACGTAAACATGGCGCGGAGTACCGTCAACGATCGCCTTGACACGCTTGACGTTGGGCTTCCATGCACGGTTGGATCTTCTGTGAGAATGGGAGACCTTAATGCCGAACGTAACGCCCTTGCCGCAGATATCGCACTTTGCCATCAGTTGCACCTCCTTGCCATTGGAAAATCGGGTCCCGGCGCTCTTAAAGCGCCGACAAATATAATAGCAGAACTCTTTCCAAAATGCAAGTACAAATTCCAAGAAAAATGAAAAATTTTCTGAAAATCTGCCTGCGCAATTTCGAGGTTGCCAAAGTGCAGCGAATTGGCTATAATACAAGCAGTTGTTATGCCGGAAACTGCGCAGGGCTATGGGCTGTGCGCACAGGGCAGAGAAGAAAGAGAGGAACAGACGATGGCATCGACCTATTCTGTCCGCTTGTCGGAGCTTGTGAACGAGTTTGATTTCAGCTTTTTTTACAAGGCCACGGACTATGAAAAGATCCACGTGACCGTCGACGATGTGAGCCGCCCGGGGCTTCATCTGGCCGGCTTTTTTGACCATTTCGAGCCCATGCGCATTTACGTCTGCGGCACGGTCGAGATGGCGTATTTGAAAAAGCTCTCGCACGAGGAGCGCATGGTCATTTTTGACCGTTTCCTGTCCTATAAAATTCCGGTGCTGATCATCGCGCGGGACTATGAACCGCTGCCGGAGTGTCTGGAGATGGCGAAAAAATACGACGTGACGGTGCTGGGCTCTCACGCGGCGACGTCTTATGTCGTATCGAGCCTCATCACGTCTCTGAAGCAGTCGCTGGCTCCCCGCGTCACGCGGCACGGCGTGCTCGTCGAAATTTCGGGCGAGGGCATCTTCATCAACGGCGACAGCGGCATCGGCAAGAGCGAGACGGCCATCGAGCTTGTCAAGCGCGGCCACAGGCTCATCGCGGACGACGCGGTCGAAATTCGAAAGGTATCGTCCCGGCAGCTCGTCGGAAACGCCCCCGAGGTTTTGCGGCACTACATTGAGCTGCGCGGCATCGGCGTGATCAACGTCGCCAAGCTCTTCGGCATGGGCGCGGTCAAAGACAGCTGCAACATTGACCTGATCATCAACATGGTCCCCTGGCGCGACGGCGAGGCGTATGACCGGCTCGGCATCGAGACGCAGTACACCGAAATTCTCGACGTGAAGGTCCCATCCATTACGATTCCGATTACGCCCGGACGAAACCTCGCCGTGATTTTCGAGGTTGCCGCCATCAACAACCGCCAGAAGCGCATGGGCTACAACGCGGCAATGGAATTTACCGAGCAGATGAGCAAGTTCTTTGCCAACAAAGACGATTGAGCTGTTGAAAAAGCGAATGCTTTTTCAACAAAGGGCTGCGCCTCGACTGCGCGCATAATTTTGCGCCCTTGGCGCAAAATTCCACACTTGCGAGGCGATATGTATTTTTCCGGCTGGCGGAGCCACCGGATAAAATGAATTTCTATTTTATTTCGCCCTGCGGGGCGAAACTCTGCGAGGCGTATATCATGTGCCGCATGGATTATTTTTCCGTGCGGCATTTTTGCTGTTTCCTTTCGCACGGCTTTGTGGTATGATATAAAATGAAAAATTGTCCACCCGGAGGCGTTTATGATCGACTGGAAGGAACTTTCAAACAAAATCCGGCAGACTCTGCCGGGCATCCGACTGCGGGAAGAGGAACCGCTTGCCAGACATACCTCGTTTCGCATCGGAGGACCGGCGGCGATCTTTGTGCAGCCGTCGTCCGCAGAGGAGCTGGCGGCGCTGCTGCGGCTGCTGTCTGAAAAAAATATCTGCCCGCGTGTCTTAGGCGCGGGAACCAACGTGCTGGCGCCGGACGAAGGACTGCGCGAGGTTGTGATCTGCACCAAAGACGCGCTGCTGGGGCTGCGCGATCTCGGTGGCGGGGAAATCGAAGCGGGCGCAGGCGAGACGCTCAGCAAAACGGCGGTCTTCGCACGCAATCTCGGGCTTACCGGACTTGAATTTGCGCACGGCATTCCCGGCACGGTCGGCGGCGGCATTTACATGAACGCGGGCGCATACGGCGGGGAAATGAAGCAGGTTGCGGTCCGGACGACTGCTCTTACCATGGACGGCGCGCTGCGCGTCTTCTCGGGCGGCGAGCAGGGCTTTTCCTATCGCACGAGTGTGTTTGAGCATCTGGACATGATCCTCGTCCAAACGGTTTTCCGGCTTCTGCCGGGGGAAACGGACGCGATTGCCGCGCGCATGCAGTCCCTTCTGGAAAAGCGCCGCGCTTCGCAGCCGCTGGAGCTTCCTTCCGCGGGGAGTACGTTCAAGCGCCCGGAGGGCGCATATGCCGGCGCGCTGATTGAGCAGGCGCAGCTCAAGGGCGTTCGGGTCGGCGGCGCATGCGTGTCCGAAAAGCACGCGGGCTTTGTGGTCAACACCGGCGGCGCGACGGCGCAGGATGTGCGCGCGCTTATTGCGCTGGTACAGAAGAGAGTTTTTGAGACGTCCGGTTTTCAGTTACAGCCGGAGGTCCGCATCTGGTAGGAGGCTGCCATGCAATTCATTATTATTTCGGGTCTTTCCGGCGCTGGCAAGAGCAAAGCCGCGTCAGATCTGGAGGACCTTGGCTTTTACTGTGTGGATAACATGCCGGCGGAGATGATTCCGCAGTTTGCAAGCCTGTGTCTTGCGACAAAGGGGCGGTTTGAAAAGGTTGCGCTGGTAACGGATGTGAGAAGCAGCATGACGTTTGATTCTCTGTTCCAGTCGCTCGACCGGCTCGATGAAATGCACCTGGAATACTCTATTTTCTTCATCGAAGCAAGCACCGAGGTCATCATCAAGCGCTTCAAGGAGACGAGGCGCCTGCATCCTCTCATGCGCGACGGCACGCCCGTTTTGCAGGCGGTCGAGCGCGAGCGGCAGCTTTTGGAGCCGGTCCGCACGCGGGCAAGCGCCATCATCGACACGACGAATTTATCCACAGGCAAGCTCCGCGGTAAGCTCATCGATCTGGTCGCGGGCGGCGTGCGCGAACGGGCAATGCATGTGACGGTTCTGTCGTTCGGCTTCAAATACGGTCTGCCGCTGGACGCGGACCTTGTGTTTGACGTGCGCTTCCTGCCGAATCCCTATTATATTCCGGAGCTGAAAACACAGACAGGGCTTGACGAGCCGGTCCGCAATTTTATTTTCCAGTATCAGCAGACGAAGGATTTTCTGGAAAAGACCGAGGATCTGCTGACGTTTCTGCTTCCCAACTATGTCGACGAGGGAAAGACCGATCTGGTCATTGCCGTCGGCTGTACGGGCGGGCAGCACCGCTCGGCGTGTATTGCCAAGGAGCTGTATGATTTTATCTCCCGGCGCGGCTACTGCGCCAATCTCAGCCACCGCGACATGAACCGCAGCAGGGGGTGAGGGCATGGCGGAGTTTGAAACTGTCCGGCTGTATGAGCCGAAAAAACGCATGCCGCACATCGTCGCCATCGGCGGCGGACACGGCTTATCCGCGATGCTGCGCGGGCTCAAGCGCTATACAAAATTCATAACGGCGATCGTCACAGTTGCAGACGACGGCGGCGGCTCCGGCATGCTGCGGGAAGACCTCGGCATGCTGCCGCCGGGCGATATCCGAAACTGCATCATGTCGCTTGCAAATACGGAGCCGACGATGCAGAAGCTTCTCAATTACCGCTTTACCGAGGGAAGCCTTGCCGGGCAGAGCTTTGGAAACCTGTTTCTTGCCGCGATGAACGGCATTTCCGGCTCGTTTGACGAGGCGGTCCACCGCATGGGAGACGTCCTCGCCATCACGGGCAGGGTCCTTCCGGTCACGAACCAGAACGTCCATTTAGAGGCGGAATTTGACAACGGCTCGCGCTGCCTCGGCGAGAGCAAGATTTTCTATGCGAAAAAGCTCAACGACTGCCGCATCCGCAAAATCCGGCTCGTGCCCGAGCATCCGCAGCCGCTGCCCGACGCTTTGGAGGCAATTGCGGACGCAGACGTGATTGTGCTGGGACCCGGCAGCTTATACACAAGCATCATTCCGAACTTTCTGGTCGACGGCATTTCGGAGGCGGTCACGCGCGCGCAGGCGCTCAAGTGCTACGTGCTGAACATCATGACGCAGGACGGCGAGACCGACGGCTACACTGCCGCCGACCACATCCGCGCGATTTTTGCCCATGCGGGCGCAGGCGTCATGGACGTGTGCATCGCCAATAACCGCAAGGTTTCGGCGGAATATCTTGAACCCTATCAGAAAGAGGGCGTCCAGCAGCTGCTTGCCGCGCCGGAGGAGGTCGAGCAGCTCGGCGTTGCGCTGCGCGAATTTCCGGTCTGTACACCGGGACGCTATATCCGCCACAATCCGGACGAGCTGGCACGCGCCATTTTGTCTGTCTGGCGGGAATTCAGAACCGATTGAGCTGGAGGAGCCATGTCTTTTTCATCCAATGTCAAAGCAGAGCTGTGCAAGGACAGCCTGAGCAAAAAATCCTGCGCGGTGGCGGAAGGATACGGGGTGCTGTTGTACTGCAACACCTTCAGCAGCACGGAAATCCGTATCATCACCGAAAGCCGCGACTTTGCCGCGCGTCTTCCGCGGCTGTTCAAAAAGGCGTTCGGCGTCACGTTCGATCAGGAGCCTGCCGCGCACGACCGGGGCAAGCTGCAATTTGCCGTCACGTCGGAGGACAAAATCTCGAAAATTTTTGAGACCCTGCAAATGGACCTCAAATCCAGTCTGACGCTGCATGTGAACTTCGGCATGCTCGAAGAGGAAGCCGAGTGCATGGCGTATCTGCGCGGCGCATTTTTAGCCGGCGGCTCGGTCACAGACCCGGCAAAGCGCTACCATCTGGAAATGACGACGTCGCATTACAAGGTCAGCCGCGAGACCTGCGCGCTTCTGGTCGAGTGCGGCTTTTCTCCAAAGGAGCTGTCCCGCGGCGGCAACAATATATTATATTTCAAGCAGAGCGACTACATTGAAGACTTCCTGACCGCCATCGGCGCGCAGGTTTCCGCCATGGGCGTAATGGAGGCGAAGGTCGAAAAGGACCTTCGGAACGGCGTCAACCGCCGCGTCAACTGCGAGACGGCGAACCTCACGAAGGTCGTCGACGCTTCGATGGGGCAGATGGCGGCAATCCGCGCGCTGGAGGAAGCGGGGGATCTGGAAAAGCTTCCAGGAAAGCTGCGGGAAACCGCGCTATTGCGCCGGGAGAACCCCGAGGCGACGTTACAGGAGCTTGCCGCGATGCTGCAGCCACCCATTACCAAATCCGCCATCAACCACCGCATGCGAAAGCTTCTGGAGCTGGCGCGCGCATTGGAGGAATAATCTATGAGTTTTGTCCATCTGCATGTCCATACGGAGTACAGCCTTCTTGACGGCGCGTGCCGCATCGCGGAGCTTATGGCGCGCGTCAAGGATCTGGGGCAGGACGCGATTGCCATCACGGACCACGGCGTCATGTACGGCGCCATCGATTTTTATAAGGCAGCAAAGGCGGCGGGCGTCAAGCCCATCATCGGCTGCGAGGTCTATGTCGCGCCACGGACCCGTTTCGATAAAGTGCATGCGCTGGATAAGGAGGCGTATCACCTCGTTCTGCTGTGCGAAAACGAGACGGGCTACCGGAACCTCAGCTACATGGTTTCGCGCGGCTTTTTGGACGGGTTTTATAACCGCCCGCGTGTCGACATGGAGCTGCTGCGCGCGCATCATGAGGGGATTATTGCGCTCTCGGCGTGCCTTGCCGGGAAACTGCCGCAGCTACTGATGCAGGGGGACTATGACGGCGCAAAGAAAGCCGCGCTCGAATACGCGGAAATTTTCGGACCCGATCACTACTATCTGGAGCTTCAGAACCACGGTCTTCCCGAGCAGCCGAAGGTCAACGACCAGCTGGTCCGGCTGTCCGAGGAAACGGGGCTTCCGCTTGTCGTGACGAACGACGCGCACTATCTGCGCCAGGCGGACGCGAAAATCCAGGATGTTCTTATGTGCATCCAAATGGGGAAAACCGTAGACGATACGAACCGGCTCAAATTTGAGACGCAGGAGTTCTATTTAAAATCCGAAGAACAGATGCGCGAGCTTTTTGCCGCGCACCCGGAGGCAATCGAAAACACGGCGAAAATCGCCGCGCGCTGCAACGTCGAATTTACCTTCGGCAAATACCACCTGCCGGAATTCAAGCTGCCTGCGGGCTACGATTCACTGACCTATCTCAAGGAGCTTTGCGACAAGGGCTACAAGGAGCGCTATGGGGACGCGCATCCAGAGTATCGCGCGCAGATGGAATATGAGATCGATATGATCGAGAAGATGGGCTTTACCGACTACTTCCTGATCGTGTGGGACTTTGTAAATTTTGCGAAAAGCGCAGGCATTCCCGTCGGACCCGGGCGCGGCAGCGCGGCAGGCTCGATGGTGACGTATGCGCTGCATATCACGGAAATCGACCCGATGAAATACGGACTGTTCTTTGAGCGCTTTCTGAACCCCGAGCGCGTGACCATGCCCGATATCGATATGGACTTCGGAGACACGCGGCGCGGCGAGGTGGTCGACTATGTCCGGCGCAAGTACGGAGACGATCATGTCGCGCAGATCGTGACCTTCGGCACCATGGCGGCGAGGGGCGCCATCCGCGACGTCGGAAGAGCGCTCAACTTTACCTTTGCAGAGACTGACGTCGTGGCAAAGCTCGTCCCGGCGACGCCGCATATGACGCTCAAGGAGGCGCTGCGCGTCTCGCCGCGGCTCAAGGACATGTATGAGCAGGACGCGCGCGTGCAGAACCTCATCGATACGGCGATGGCGCTTGAGGGCATGCCGCGCAATACCTCGACCCATGCAGCAGGCGTCGTCATTACGCGCCTTCCTGTTTACGATTATGTGCCGCTGGCGACCAACGACGAGACGACCGTCACCGAATACACCATGACGACGCTCGAGGAGCTTGGACTTCTCAAGATGGACTTTCTGGGGCTTCGGAACATCACGGTCATCGACGACGCAATCGCCGACATCCGCAAAACAGAGCCGGACTTTTCCATGGCGCGCGTCACAGACAACGACCCGAAGGTCATGCAGATGCTGACGCAGGGCAGAACGTCGGGCGTGTTCCAGATGGAGTCGACCGGCATGACAAGCGTCTGCGTGGGCTTGAAGCCGCAGTCGATTGAAGATCTTTCCATCATCGTCGCGGCGTACCGACCCGGACCCATGGATTCGATTCCGCGGCTTATCGCTTGCAAAAACGATCCGAAGCTGGTCAAATACAAGCACCCGTCGTTGGAGCCGATTCTGTCCGTTACCTACGGCTGCATTTTGTATCAGGAGCAGGTCATTGAGATTTTCCGCAAGCTCGGTGGGTATTCTCTGGGACAGGCGGACATGGTGCGCCGGGCGATGTCCAAAAAGAAGGTCAAGGACATCGAAAAAGAGCGCGGCGCATTTCTGCACGGAGACCCCGCGCGCGGCATCTGCGGCTGCGAGGCAAACGGCATTCCGGCGCAGGTGGCGGAGTCGATCTATAACGAGATGTATGACTTCGCAAATTACGCCTTCAACAAGGCACATTCGGTCTGCTATGCGGTCATCGCCTATCAGACAGCGTGGTTCAAGTACTACTATCCGAAGCAGTATATGGCGGCGCTTATGACCTCGGTGCTCGACAGCTCGACGAAGATTTCCGAGTATATCGCCGAGTGCAAGGCGATGGGGATTGCCGTTCTGCCGCCGGATATCAACGAGTCGAACGATCATTTTACCGTCGTTCCCGATGGCATTCGCTTCGGGCTTGCCGCCATCAAAAACATCGGGCGCGGGTTTATCCAGAAGGTGATGGCAGACCGCGCGCAGGACGGACCCTATACGGGGCTGGAGAATTTCTGCCAGCGGATGTACGGCACGGACCTCAACAAGCGGGCGCTGGAAAACCTGATCAAATGCGGCGCGTGCGACTGCTTCGGGCTCTACCGGTCGCAGCTGCTGCAGATCTATGAGGCAGTTCTGGACACCGTGGCGGCAGGAAAACGCAAGAATGTCGACGGGCAGATCGGCTTTTTTGACCTCGGCAGCAGCGAGGATACGCCGCCCGTTCCCGAGGTGCATGTGCCGGATATCCCCGAGCTTGCGGCGGACGAGCGCATGAAGCTCGAGCGTGAGACGACAGGGCTGTATCTCTCGGGGCACCCGATGGACGCCTACCGCGAAAAGCTGCAGGGCGCGAACGTGGTAAGCATCGGCGCGATTCTGGAGAGCTTCTCCGAGCATACGGACGAGTTCAGCGACGAGCAGGCTGTGAATATTGCGGGCATTGTCCAGAACGTCAAAATGAAGACGACGAAGAACCAGTCGATGATGGCGTATGTGACGCTGGAGGACGACACAGGCTCGATGGAGCTTCTGACGTTTTCCAATGCACTGGGGCAGTATGGCTCACTTCTCTATGAAACATCGGCGGTCGTGATTTCCGGGCGCATTTCCGTCCGCGACGACAAAGACCCGCAGTTGATTGTCAACCGTGTGGTCAGGCTCAGCGAGTTCGACGCAAAGAGCGAGGCGCGCCAGCAGTCGGCGCAGTCGCTGGCAGGAAAGACGCTGTATCTCAAAATTGCCCACACGGGGCAGAAGGGCAGCGACAAGATTGTCCCGATTTTAAACATGTTCCCCGGCTCTGTCAAGACTGTCGTCTACTACGCCGACACCGGCGTGCGCATGGGCGGCAGATGCATGCCAGAGGAAATCATGCTCTCAGAGCTGCGCGGTCTGCTCGGCGAAAAAAATGTTGTCCTCAAATGAGGAATATTTTACAAAAGCGCTACACAACTGTAACAATTTGTGATACAATGTACGCTGATGTTATGTAAAGGAGGGACGGGGCATTGAAGCTGCGAAGACTTTCGCCTGTTTTTCTGGCGGGCGCGCTGTGTCTGCTGCTTTCCGGCTGCTTTGTCAAGACGGTTGACGAGCTGTATACGCTGCCCCGGCACTCCGATGAATACGACAATTTGCAGATGGCAATCGACGAGGTGATGGCTGCGGACAGCTGCTCCTACAGTGCGCCCGTCTCCGGCAGCAACCAGCAGTCGGTGCAGCTTGCCGATCTCGACGGCGACGGGGAGGAAGAGGCAATCGTCTTTGCCCGGACCGCGGGAGAAAGGCCGCTCAAGGCTTACGTCTTCGACAAAACGGACGGCGCATATCAGAATATTGGCGTCATCGAGGGAAACGGCACAACGTTTGCGCGCGTGGAATATGTGGACCTCGACGGCGAAGCTGGGCAGGAGATTCTGATCGGCAGGCAGCTGACCGATCAGGTGCTGCAGTCGGTGAGCGCCTACGCGATGGAAAACGGGGAGATTGTCGAGCTGATGACGGCAAGCTACAGCCAGTTTACGACCTGCGATCTGGATAACGACGGGCGGGCAGATCTGTTTGTGCTGCGCTTTGATGCTGAGACGCGCCGCGGCGCGGCAGAGCTTTACCGCTACCGGAACGATCAGATGGAGCGCGGACCGGAGGCTTCCCTGGCGCACGACGCCGTTTCCGTCAAACGGATCATGACGGGCGCTGTCGCCTACAATATTCCGGCGGTATTCGTCACAAGCGCAGCCGAGGAAGACGCGCTGGCAACGGACGTTTTCATCTTCCGCGGCGGCACGTTCCAGAATCTTTCCAGTCTGGATGAGACGCCGCAGACGGTGCGCAATCCGTTTGCTTATGCCTGCGACATCAATGCAGACGGTCTTGTGGAGCTGCCGGAGCTCGTCTCGCTCCCGGCGGCAGACGCGGCGGCGGAGACATATTCGCTCATTCGCTGGTACCGGCTGGGGCTTGACGGCAGCCGCGAGGTGGTCCTTCGGACCTACCACCGGTTTTCCGGCGGCTGGTATGTGGAAATCCCGGAGAGCTGGGACGAGCGCATTACCATCAGCCGGGCAGACGAGGTGCAGGGCGCGCGCGGCGGTCTGGTCTTTTCCAGCTGGAACGGCGCGGCACCGGCAGAGCCGATTTTTACGATCTACGCCTTTACCGGCGACCGGCGTACGGCGCGCGCGCAGGAGGACGGGCGGTTTTTGCTGCTGGAGCAGACAGACGCTGCCTACAGCGCAAGCCTCGGCACGGCAAATCAGGCAAAGAATCTGACGCAGGATGAGCTGCGGCAGATGTTCCATATTATACATGTCGACTGGAATTCCGGCGATACATAGGGGGAGAAGCGGCTTATGAAAAAAGTATTGATTCTGGAAGATGAGGTCAGCATTCGCAGCTTTGTTGTGATCAATCTCAACCGGGCGGGCTACGAGGTCCTGGAAGCCGGCACGGGCATGGAGGCGCTGGAAAAGCTCAAAGAGCATCCGGACGTCGGCGTTGCGATTCTCGATATTATGCTGCCGGACATCGACGGCTTTGAGGTCTGCCGGAACATCCGGGCGACCGATAAGAAGATCGGCATTATTATGTTAACCGCAAGAAGCCAGGAGATGGACAAGGTCACGGGTCTCATGACCGGCGCGGACGACTATATGACCAAGCCGTTCAGCCCCGCCGAGCTGACCGCGCGCATCGACGCGCTTTACCGGCGCATTGGAAGCGACACGCAGTCGGATTCCGTCGAGCTGACGCAGGGACCGTTCGTTCTCAACACGAGAAACCGGACGCTCGACAAAGAGGGAAAGCGCATCAAGCTCACGCAGGTCGAATACGCGATCATGAAGCTTTTCATGCAGAATCCAGGCAGAGCGCTCTCGCGTGAGGACATTCTGACGACCGTCTGGGGACGCGACTACGACGGCGAGCTGAAAATCGTCGACGTCAACATCCGCCGCCTTCGTATCAAGATTGAAGACGACACGGCAAACCCGGTCTATATCACAACCGTCTGGGGCTTCGGATACAAATGGGGCGTCTGAGCGAGATAATTAAACGTGCGGCGCCGAAGCGCCGGAAGCTTGCAGGACTGGAGCGGCGCTGGCTTGTCAACAACGTCAGCGTCATGGTTGTGTTGGCGGCGCTGTGCGTGGCGGCAATCACACTGAGCCTCGGCGCGTACTATTACTCCAACGTGCGCTCCGGGCTGGAAGCGAAGGCGAAGACCACCACAGACTTTTTCAGCAACTACATCAGCCAGAGCTACAACGAATACTACCAGTCCTGCATCCAGTTCGCCCAGACCTTTGAGGAGAAGGATAAGCTGGAGCTGCAATTTATCACGCCGGACGGCAGAATGGTTGCCTCGTCCTACGGCGAGTTTGCGGGCAAAAGCCCCCAGACGCCGGATATTCAGGAGGCGGTCACGACCGGAAGGCTCGCGCGCTATCAAGGGCGAGACCCCGATACGCATGAGCGGATTCTTGCCGTTTCGAGTCCCATGATTTACTCCAACGGCGAGGTGATCGGCGTCCTGCGGTATGTGACGGGGCTGAAAAACGTGGACCGGCAGATTCTGATGATCGGCTTGATTGCGCTGACGGCGGGACTCATTTTCATCGCGTCGATGTTCTTCATCAGCAGCTTTTTCATCCGCTCGATCATCGAGCCGGTCACAGAAATTACAGCGACAGCAAAGCGCATCGCAGCGGGGTCCTACGGTGTGCAGATTCCGAAGCATTACGACGATGAAATCGGCGAGCTTGCCGACACGATCAACGATATGTCCGTCAAAATCGGGCAGTCGGAGAAGACGCAGTCGGAGTTCATGTCGTCGGTGTCCCACGAGCTGCGCACCCCGCTTACGGCAATTTCCGGCTGGGGCGAGACGCTGCTTTCCTCCGGCAATCTGGAGCCCGAGACCCGGCGCGGCATGCTCATTATTCTGCGCGAGGCGAAGCGGCTGACCGGCATGGTCGAGGAGCTTTTGGAGTTTACGCGCATGCAGGACGGCAGATTTACGCTGAATGTGGAAAAAGCGGATCTTCTTGCTGAGTTTGAAGATACGGTGTTCATGTACGGCTCGCGGCTGCGGCAGGAGGGCATCACGCTCGAATATGAGCCGTGTGAGGAGGAAATTCCGGAGATTCCGTGCGACGTGGCGCGCATGCGGCAGGTATTTCTGAATGTTCTCGACAATGCGGCAAAGCACGGCGGAGACGGTAAGCGCATTACCGCCTCGATCGGACTTGAAAACGGACAGATCGTCGTGCGCATCCGCGACTACGGTCCCGGCATCCCCGAAGAGGAGCTGCCGCATGTCAAAATGAAATTTTACAAGGGCAGCTCGAAGGCGCGCGGCAGCGGCATCGGCTTAGCTGTGTGCGAGGAAATCGTCACCATGCACGGCGGCACAATCACGCTGGAAAACGCAGAGGGCGCCGGCACCCTTGTTACCATTTCCATCCCCACGGGGGAAGAATAGAGGCTTTATATG
>CALERM010000187.1 GCA_937907715.1 uncultured Clostridia bacterium | reverse complement strand
CCCCGCGGGGAGCCTTTTGGGAAAAATATTCACTCTATAAGACCGCTGCAGTCGACCGACATCTCCAGCACCACCTCGTCCGTGCCCGCCGGGAACGCACACATCTGCACCAGGGTAAGATACGCCGTGGGGTCTGTGCCTTCGTCCATCGCGGCGCGGAAGCCGTCCAGGTCCTCGCAGGTATATACCGCGCCGGACAGCCGGTCGTCTCCCAGCATGACGACGGTGCCGTTCTGGAAGTCGATATAATAGCGCGCCTGCGGCAGCTCGTCAATGGGTGTCAGGTCCTCGATGCCGAGAATGACCTCGAGCTTTTTTGCCGCCTGTCCCTTCAAGTAATAGAACGCCCAGCCAGTTTCTTCCTTCTGATAGACGGTCATGTTGCCGCTGGCAAACGAATACGCCGGTTCTTCCGCGGGCGCTTCGTCTATCCGGTCGGGCTCTGCGTAATACGTGCCAAGCGAAATGCTTGTAATGACATCGCTTTCCACAAGGAACGTCAGCCGGACATGCCCAGCCTCCACGCCATAGGCAAAGATTTCTCCGTCATAGCCGTTGATGCCGGGCTCGGCATCGGGGTAGACCTCCAGCAGCTGCTGCACGGAGCTGCCGTTTTTCAGCCCGCTCGGAAGCGCCCAGTCGCTCGTGCCGAATGTCTGGATATCGTCCAGAACAAACCCGTCTCCTACGTCGGCAAAGCGGAGCGTTACGTCGCTCCAATACTCCGGGTCGTTCGTGAGATTATACCGCCAGTTGACATAGTGGTAATCGCCCTCGTCGGTGCAGACATACCACTCGCTGCTTTTCTCCTTCGGCTGCCCCAGAAGCGACGCAACGTCTTCCGACGGCATGCCGAGCTGCACGGGTCCGAGCGTCGTATCCAGCAGCGCCTGCTGCATTGAGATGCCGTCCTCCTGCCCTTCCGTGTCGGCCGCCGAAGGTTCGCGCGCACCGGCTGTGTTTTCCTCTGCCTCGGCGGCGGGCGCTTCGGCAGCGGCTTCCTCTGTCATATCCGGCGCTTCGCCCTTTGCCTCCTCCGCAGGCGCCTCCTGCGTTGTCGCTTCCAGGGTCATGGTTGCCGTCTCGGGCGCGCTGCTTTTTGCCTGGAAAACCGGGAGCTTCGACGCAAGCCCGATCACCAGCGCGCAGCAGGCGGCAAGCGCCGCCCATTTGACCCACGCCGCACCGGTTTTTCGCGGTTCGGCAGCCGGCGCGTCGGCACGCCCGATCAGATCGTCTCCCACATAGCCGATGGCGCGGAAGAGCTTTTCCTGCCGGTCCTGTCTTGTCATACGGCAATGCCCTCCTTCTGCAGGAATCTGCGCAGCTGCTCGCGCGTGCGGAACAGCATCGACTTGACGGTATTCTCCTTGAGCGAGTAGCGCGCGGCAATCTGGGCAATCGACTCTGCATACCAGTACCGGCGCAGAAACAGACTGCACTGCTTTTCCGGTATGGTGCGCAGAAACCGGTCAATCGCCTGCCCCAGCTCGCGCTCGTCCATCGTCTGCTCGACGCCGGCGTCTGCCGGAATGCACTCCGAGAGCTCCTCGAGCGCCGCCGGGAAGCTGCTTCCTCCGCGTTTTTCCGCGCGCGCAGCCTTGTAGCGGTCGAGCGAGAGATTGCGCGTGATGCGTCCCAAAAACGCCGAGAGAACCGAAGGTCGCTGCGGCGGCATCGCGTTCCACGCGCGCAGCCACGTGTCCGACACGCACTCCTCGCTGTCTTCCACGCTCTTTAAAATATTGTGGGCAATCGCACGGCAGTAGCTGCCGTACTTCGTATCCGTCTCCTGTATCGCCTGTTCCAGCCTTGCCCAATACAGGTCGATGATCTGGGAATCTTCCATAGCGCCCTCCTTCTGTCTCAGCGTGTCCAAAAAGACTTTTTTGACACGCTGCGCACTTTTTCAAACTTTGAAAAAGTTTGAAAAAGTGGTTGATTAAACGCGAAAGACACCCCTGATGGGTTTCTTTCACACTATCTTCCTTTCCGAAGTTGTTGATTCGAAAGGTTTTTCGACAGCCTGGTCTGTCTACTGTTCCAGACGAGAAAATTTCCGCCCGGTTGCACGGTCTTTCTTTTTTTCAGTATACCATAGGCAAATCGTTTTTGGAATGGTATAATACAGGCAAATCATTTCAAAGGTGGCGCGTAAGTTATGGAGTTTCGTGTGTTGGCGGTGGGCGATGTAGTAGGCGCGCCGGGTCTTCGGTTTCTGCAGCAGAAGCTGCGCGGCATCAGGCTGCTCTACGGCGCCGATTTCTGCGTGGTCAACGGGGAAAACGCCAATGTTGTCGGCATCACGCCGCAGCAGGCAGACGCAATCTTTGACGCGGGTGCGGACGTGATCACGCTCGGAAACCACACCTGGAACCGGCGGGAGATTGGTCCGTATCTGGACGAGTGCGGCTACATTCTCCGTCCGGCAAACTTCCTGCCGAGTCTGCCCGGTCGCGGCTGGGGCGTTTTTGAGACGAAGGCAGGACCGGTCGCAGTCGTCAATCTGATCGGCAGATGCTCCATGGACTTCGGTCCCGACAATCCGTTTCACGTGATCGACAAAATTCTGTGTGACATCGGAGACATTCCCGTGCTGATCGACTTCCACGCCGAAGCGACCAGCGAAAAGCTGGCGATGGGCTACTATCTGGACGGAAAAATCTCCGCCCTCTGGGGCACGCACACGCATGTCCCCACTGCGGACGAGCAGGTTCTGCCGAACGGCACGGGCTATCAGACCGACCTCGGCATGACGGGTCCTGCAATTTCCGTTCTGGGGGTGAAGGCGGAACAATCCATCGCGTTGTTCCGGGGCGAGCTGAAATCCCGCTACGAACCGGCAAGCGGTCCGTGCAGGCTCTGCGGCGCAGTCTTTACGATCGACAGCAAAACCCGGCGCTGCGCAGGCGTCGAGCGCGTGATGGTGGATTAGCGCGGACATTTGGAGAAATTGACGAAGACGCACGATGCGCCTTCGTCTTTTTTTGTCGGAATTGCGGGCTTCCTTTTTCCGCAAATCACGCTATAATTTAATTAGCTAAATAATTAGCGTATCAGTTCATTAGCGCATTAGATTTTGGCGGTACAAGCTGCCCATCGAGAAGAAAAGGAGGAAGCTATGAAGTATTTCACCATGAAGCGGGTGCTTGCCGGTGCGCTTTGCGCCGCGGGCGTGATCGCCTCCGCGCTTACCACAGCCTCTGCCTGCACCACGATCTACGCGGGCGCAAATCTCACACAGGAAAACACGCGCTTTATCGCCCGCAGCGAGGACTACGGCTCGGACATGAACAAGCTCTGGTTCGTCAGCGAACCCGGCGCTTACAGCGGCACCTACCGCGGCTGCCCGGAATACGGACCGTTTATCTATGAACTTTCGCACCCGAGCTATCGCTTCACGTACTTCAAAAACGACAACGTCTACGACGGCGTCTGCCCCGAGTGCGGCGAGAAAAACGCGCAGCATGCCTCCTATACCGAGTTCGGCACGAATGAAAAGGGCGTGTCCGTCTCCGCCACGGAAACGATCTCCGGAAACGACGCCGTTCTGTCCGTCGACCCCTACCGCGACGCCGGCTGGGCGGCAGAGAACAGCAAAACCGCAGGCATCGAAGAGGGCGACATTCCAACGGTCCTGCTCAGCGAGGCGGCGTCGGCAAAAGAGGCGCTCAAGCTGCTTCTGAGCATCTACGACACCTACGGCTGCGCCGACGGCGCGGGGCTTTTCATCACCGATCAGAACGAGAGCTGGTACATTGAAAACTGCTCCGGTACGCAGTATGTGGCAATCCGGCTGAACGATGATCTGCTGTTCCTGGAGCCCAACATGGCGGTCATCGGAAGCGTCGATCTGGACGATACCGAAAACGTGATTGCCTCTGCAAAGCTCATCGAGACGGCAAAGGCAGCCGGAACGTTCCAGGGCAGCGAAGCTGACAACGTCATTGACTACCGCGCCAGCTACGCCGGAAGGCTCGACTCCGCCGACAAGCGCCTGGTCGAAGGTCTCAACTACCTCAACAGCGCCTACAGCTATGACGCAGATGCTTTGGTCGCCGACAACAGCCGCTTTACGATCTCCAATCTCGACGAGACCGGCGCAATTGTCCCGCTCTATACGAACATTTCCGCCGACCGCACGCTGGATGTCGACGATATTCTCAACTACTACAAGCTCAGCACCATCGCAAAATCCGGCAATCAGGAGATTGAAATCTTCCAGATGTTCAAGGACCGCCCTGCCGAGTACGCAACGGTCGGCTGGGTCGCGGTCGGCGATCTGGCATGCAACGTCTTTGTGCCGTATTACCCGATGCTGATTGACTCCATGTATGAGGGCTATCAGGCAGGCACGCCTACCGTGCAGTTTACCACCGGGCAGCCGGTCAGCGGTCTGTTCTACCCATATTCCAAGCGCTCTTACAACCGCGAAACCGGCGAAATCACCACGACCGACGGCTACCGGATTCTGCCCGAGGGCTGGGAGAGCTCCTACTACTGGAGCTTTGAAATTCTCAACGACTACGTGCGCTACTTTGTAGCTGCCGACGGCTCGAAGCTTGTCTCGGACGCGGACCGGCAGTATGTCAAGGCGAAGCTGAACGACTTACAGCAGGAATTCTACGGTGATTTCGTTTCCATGCAGACGCTGCAATCGTCTTCGAATGCCCGCAAGCTTGCCACCGAGAACGGCAAGGCAATGGCAAAGAAGGCGCAGCAGACCGCGCAGGAACTGATTGCCTATCTGCAAGGTACGCAGACGCTCACGCGCGCCGACGCGGTTTACATCCTCTGGCTGCGCAGCGGCTCTCCGAAGGCGAAGACCTCCGAGTGTCCGTTTGCGGATGTTTCGGAAAGCGCTTACTACTATGACGCCGTCCTGTGGGCAGCAGAAGCCGGCATCGTCTGCGGCGTAACCGGCAGCAGCTTTGCCCCGGACGCGGTCTGCACCCGCGCGCAGGCTGCCGCGATCGCCTACCGCGCCGCCGGTTCTCCGAGCGTCTCCGGTGAAAGCTTCACGGATGCAGATGCCGCCAGCTACTATGCGCAGCCCTCGCTCTGGGCGAAGCAGACCGGCGCCGTCGCGGGCAGCAGCTTCCAGCCGGACAGCGCCTGCACCAGGGCGCAGCTCGACGCCCTGATCGATGCAATCGCTGCATAACCCCCACCCAACCATAAATCAGAAGCCCGCAGGATTCTCTCCTGCGGGCTTTGCCGTTCTGTTTTTATTTCTGATTCTCTGCATAGAAGCTCCGGACAAATTCGATGAACCCCAGCGTCTGCTGCCGCAGCGCGCCGTTTTTGCGCCAGACGAGATATAAGCTCCGCCCCGCGCAGTTCGCCGGAAGCGGGATTGACAGCAGCCTGCCGGACGCGCAGTCGTCCTGCGCCGCCTTGCCGGAGATGATCGAAACGCCGAGCCCGGCGGCAACGAGATTTTTGATGCTCTGCTGGTCCTCCAGCCGCGCTGCCACATGCAGCGTGCGCTGGTTTAGACCCTCTTCCTCCAAAAATGCGTCGGCGCACTTCTGGCTGCCGCTCCCCGCCTCCCGCAAAAGCAGCGGCTCTCGCTCCAAAAGGCTTCTGACCGGCGTGCCGGCGTGCAGAAGCTTTGCAAAGTGCGGCGTGTTTGGCGTGATCAGCACCATCCGGTCGCGGAAAAAGGGCAGGAACACCAGCTCCGGCGACTGCTCCTGCGCGCCCACGAAACCCAGCTCAAAGCGCCCCGCGCGCAGCTGCTGCAAAACGCCCGCGCTGTCCGACTGCAAAACGGAAAACGCCGCGTCCGGGTGCTGCGCGCAGAACGGCGGCAGAACCTCTGGCAGGATATACGCTGACGGAATCGTCGACGCGCCGAGGCGGATGGTATGCTCGTCCTGCGCCCAGGCGTCGAGCAGCTGGTCCTGCAAATCCAGCACATGCACCGCATAGTCATACAGCTCCCGCCCACGCGCGGTGATGGCAAGACTCTTTGTGGTGCGCAGAAAGAGCGTCTCATGCAGTTCCTCCTCCAATTGGCGGATATGGGCGCTGACGGTGGGCTGGGAGGTATAGAGCCGGGCGGCTGCCTGCGTGAAGCTGCCGCAGTCCGCGACCGCAACAAAGGAACGAAGCTGCTTAAAGTCCATGTGCGTCCTCCTTCGTCAGCGCATCAAGCGCGGCAACGGCGCGGTCCGCGTCCTGCTCGGTGTTGAAAAAGCCGAACGAAAAGCGAATCGTCCCCGTCGGAAAGGTGCCGAGCGTTTTGTGCGCGGCAGGCGCGCAGTGAAGCCCCACGCGCGTGGCGATGGAAAACTTTTCGTCCAGCTCCGCCGCGGCGTCTGCGCAGTCGCGCGCCGTCGTCTGAACCGACACCACACCCGTCCGGTTTTCCATCCCCGGAAGCCCAAGGATTCGAAGCCGCCCGTCCGCCTGCATGGGCCGGATTCCTTCCAGAAGCCGCTCTGTGAGCGCCAGCTCGTGCGCGCGGATGGTATCCGGTCCCGTTTCCATCAGAAAGCCCAGCGCGGCATGAAGCCCAGCCAGTCCCGGAAGGTTCATCGTTCCGGGCTCGAACCGGTCGGGCAGAAATTCCGGCATGAACTCGGTGTGGCTCATGCTGCCGGTGCCGCCGGCGAGAAGCGGCGTCAGCTCACGCGCCAGATCTTCTCGCAGGACGATGCCGCCCGTCCCCTGCGGACCGAGCAGCCCCTTGTGCCCCGTAAACGCGACAGCGTCTATGTAGCACGCCTGCATGTCAATCGGGAAAACGCCCGCGGTCTGCGCGCTGTCGAGAAAGAAGCGGAGCTGATGGCGAAGACAGAACGCGCCGATTTCTTTAATTGGCAGCAGCGTCCCGCAGACGTTGCTCGCGTGCAGACAGACAAAAAGCCTCGTGTTTTCCCGCACAAGCGATTCCGCCTGCGAGAGCCTCATCGTCCCGTCCGGATTGCACGGAACCCGGTCAAACATCACGCCCGCAGCTTCCAGCTGCCGCAGCGGGCGCATGACGGCGTTGTGCTCCATGGACGACACCAGCACATGATCTCCCGGGCGCAGAAAGCCCTTGAGCAGCAGATTCAGGCTCGTCGTGATGTTCGGCGTAAAGACCACGCAGCGCGCGTCCCCGCCATGAAACAGCGCGCAAAGCCGCTCGCGCGTCTCAAAGACCAGCTCCTCCGCTCGGTAGGCAGAGCGGTAGCCGCCGCGCGAGACGTTGCTGCCGCAGGCGGTCATATACCGGTAAACTGCGTCCGGCACGCATGCGGGCTTCGGAAAGCTTGTGCTGGCGTTGTCGAGATAGATCGGATGCATCGCAATCCCTCCTCAGATAGCTCGATTGTAGCACGCATTTATTGAAAGCGCAAATAGATCGAGCGGAATTTCAACTG
>CALERM010000186.1 GCA_937907715.1 uncultured Clostridia bacterium | reverse complement strand
TCCGACTGCGACCTCTTTATCTATGTCGGCGGCGAGTCCGACGGCTGGGTCGAGGACGCGCTGAAAAATGCCGTCAATAAGGACATGAAGGTCATCAATCTGCTGGAGGTTCTTGGCGACAGCGTCAAGACCGAAGAAGTGGTCGAGGGCATGCAGGAAACCGAGCACGACCATGACGAGGGCGAAGAGCACGAGCATGAGCACGAGGAAGAAAAGGACGAACATGTCTGGCTCTCTCTGAAAAATGCTGAGGTTCTTGTAAATGCAATATCCAACTCCCTGCAGGAGCTTGACCCTGATAATAAAGACGCCTATGCCGCAAATTCCGAGGCTTATGTGAAAAAGCTCGCTGCCCTCGATGCGGACTATCAGGCAGCCGTGGACGCTGCGGCATATAAGACCGTTCTCTTTGGCGACCGCTTTCCGTTCCGCTATCTCGTTGACGACTACGGACTGAGCTACTACGCCGCTTTCGTGGGCTGCTCCGCCGAGACGGAAGCCAGCTTTGAAACGATTTCCTTCCTTGCAAAGAAGGTCGATGAGCTGAAGCTGCCCTGCGTGCTGACTATTGAGGGCGCGCAGCACAAGATCGCCGAGACCATCGTGCAGAACACCGCCGAGAAAAACCAGAAGATCCTGACCATGGATTCCATGCAGTCCACCACCTCCGAGGATGTGGCGAACGGCACGACCTACCTCTCCGTTATGGAGAAAAACCTTTCCGTGCTGAAAGAAGCGCTGGGTTAAGGAGGAAGAATGATGGCTCAGCTTGTATGTCGGAATCTTGCGGTCGGCTATGATGGCAAAGTCGTTGCGCGTGATGTGAGTTTTCGCGTGGATGCAGGGGATTATCTCTGCATCCTGGGCGAGAATGGCGCAGGAAAGAGCACGTTGATGAAAACAATACTCGGCTTGCAGCCGCCCCTTGGAGGAGAGATAGAAACCGGCGACGGGCTGAGACAAAATGAGATAGGCTATCTCCCGCAGCAGACAGCCGCCCAGAAGGATTTCCCTGCATCCGTGAGAGAAGTTATCCTCTCCGGATGCCAGGGGCGCTGTGGAAAGAGACCGTTCTACAGCGCGGAGGAAAAGCGCATTGCGGAGGACGCGATGGCGAGAATGCATGTGGACAATCTCGCCCACCGCTGCTACCGGGAGCTCTCCGGCGGGCAGCAGCAGCGTGTGCTGCTTGCCCGTGCGCTGTGCGCCGCGCGGAAAATGCTGCTGCTCGACGAGCCCGTTTCAGGGCTCGACCCCGTTGCGGCGGCGGATATGTATCGCCTTATTGACAGGCTCAACCGCGATGACGGCATGAGCATCATCATGATCTCGCACGATATACACGCGGCGGTAAGCCGCGCAAACCGTGTGCTTCATGTCGGCAGCAAGCCCTTTTTCGGCACGGTGCAGGAATACCTCAAAACCGTGGACGGCGTGCGCTTTGCCCGGACGGAGGGAGGCGATGCGGTATGATGGGCGCAGTTGGTGTTCTTGATAAGCTGGCGATGTACTGGCAGTATCCCTTTGTGCGCTATGCGCTTGTGGTCGGAACGCTCATTGCGCTGTGCTCATCGCTGCTGGGTGTGACGCTTGTGCTGCGCCGGTTTTCGTTCATCGGGGACGGACTGTCACATGTGGCTTTCGGCGCGATGGCTATCGCCGCCGTTCTCGGCATGACCGACGATATGCCGCTGACATTGGCGGTGACGGTCGTGTGCGCGGTGCTGCTTCTGCGCACCGGGCAGGACACGGTGATAAAGGGCGATGCCGCGATCGCAATGATCTCCGTCGGGGCGCTCGCAATGGGCTATCTGCTCATGAACATTTTTTCAACATCGTCCAACCTGTCCGGCGACGTGTGCAGCACACTCTTCGGCTCCACGTCGATCCTTACGCTCACCAGGGCTGAGGTCTGGCTGTGCGCGGTGCTGTCGGCGGTTGTAGTCGCGGTGTTTGTGCTGCTCTACAACAAGATCTTCGCCGTCACGTTTGACGAGCGCTTTGCCCGCGCCGTCGGCACAAACGCGGCATTCTACAACCTTTTGCTCGCCGTGACGACTGCGGTGGTCATAGTGCTGGCGATGAACCTTGTCGGATCGCTTCTGATCTCGGCGCTGGTCGTGTTCCCGGCGCTTTCCGCCATGCGCGTTTTCAAAAGCTTCAAAACGGTTACGGTCTGCTCGGCTGCGGTGTCCGTGCTCTGCGCACTCGGCGGCATACTCGTGTCCGTCCTTGCCGGCACGCCTGTCGGCTCTACAATAGTTGCGGCGGACATAGTGGTGTTTGCGATCTTCAGCGCCGTCGGAAAAATAAACGGAGGTGTCAGAGCATGAAAAAGACAGTGTGTGTATTTCTCTGCGCCGCGCTTATTGCCGCTGTATCCGGCTGCGGCAGCAGCAAAGCGGTGGGTGCTGCCGATGCGGCATATTCAGCTTCCGCGCCGGTAACGATCACCGTGCC
>CALERM010000185.1 GCA_937907715.1 uncultured Clostridia bacterium | reverse complement strand
CGCTGTCAAAAGCGGAAAATGGCGCGGCTTTGTTCACGCGGATGCACGTTGTTGAGAACGTCACTGGCAGCACGCTTCAGCAGGTCGTAGGCAAAACCATTGCACCGGGTGCAAAAATTGAGTGCGACGGCTATAAGAGCTATCGAAATTTATCTGGCGTTACGCTGGACGCAAAAAAGTATGAACCCGGCGATCTGCATTGGCTGCACAAAGCCATCAGCAACCTGAAAGCGTTCCTGCTGGGAACCTATCACGGCCGCTGCACGCAGCTTCAGGCGTACCTGGACGAATTTTGTTTCCGCTTCAATCGCAGAAAAACCGGCGATCAGATCTTCTGCCGCCTGACGAGAGCTGTCGCCACATCTTGTACCCAGCTGCATTAAGCCGATAAGCACATTTGAAAATTGCGGCGATGGTGGATGCTGCGGTGTGCGCGTCGGCATTTTGGCAGAAAAACCGGACACGATTTTGTGAAAACGGGGGCTGCCAAACCGGGCACGTTTGTGATAAAATACAGAAAACAGCCATAGGCTGCTGGAAGAAGACCTGTTTCCGGCACGGCATGCCGGCGCAGCATCAACGGCGAAAGGAAGACAGTACATGAAAACATTACTCAAGGGCGGCACAGTGGTATCCGGCAGCGGATCGCAGGTCTGCGACGTGCTGATTGACGGAGAGAAAATTGAACAGGTTGCGGCGCAGATTACCTGCCCGGAGGCAAACATCGTTGACGTAAAGGGAAAGCTGCTGTTCCCGGGGTTTATTGACGCGCACACGCATTTTGATCTGGATGTCTGCAATACGACGACGGCGGACAACTTTGACACCGGCACGCGCAGCGCCATCCGCGGCGGCACGACGATGGTCATTGACTTTGCCTGCCCCAACAAGGGCGAAAGCCTGCAATACGGTCTGGACCTCTGGCACAAAAAAGCCGACGGCAGATCGAGCTGCGACTACAGCTTCCACATGACCATCGACGACTGGAACGAGAAAATCAAGGCAGAGGTGCCAAAGATGTTCGAGCGGGGCATCTCGTCGTTTAAGATGTATATGACGTATCCTGCCATGATGATCGGTGACAAGGACCTTTTCTATGCGCTCGAGGAAATCAAAAAGTTTGGCGGTATTGCGGGCGTCCACTGCGAAAACGCGGGCGTCATTGACGCGCTGATCGAGCAGCACAAAAAAGACGGCAAACTTGCGCCCGCCTCGCACCCGGAGTGCCGCCCGAACGCGACCGAGGCGGAGGCGGTGGCGCATCTGCTGCGCATCTGCGAGGTGGCAGACACGCCGGTCGTGATCGTCCATCTGAGCACGAAAGAAGCGCTGGGCGAGGTTCTGGCAGCAAGGGCAAGAGGGCAGAAGGTCTATGTAGAGACCTGCCCGCACTATCTGACGCTGGACCAATCCGGCTATTATGAAGAAGACTTCCGCAAGGCGGCGGGATATATCTGTGCGCCTCCGCTGCGGACGAAGGCAGACCAGGAACTGCTCTGGAAGGGACTTTACAACGGCGCGATTCAGACCGTGTCCACCGACCATTGCAGCTTCACGCTCGAACAGAAGGAAGCGGGCAGGGACGATTTCACGAAGATTCCCGGCGGACTTCCCGGCGTGGAGACCCGAGGCGTCCTGATGTACACCTTCGGCGTTGCCGTGGGCAGAATCACAAAGGAAAAAATGGCGGAGGTTCTCAGCGAGAATCCGGCGAAGCTCTATGGCGCGTACCCGAGAAAGGGTGCGATTTTGGTCGGCAGCGACGCAGACATCGTGGTTTACGATCCGGACGCCGACACGACGATTTGCGCGGCAGACATGCTCTCTGCGGCAGAATACACGCCCTATGAGGGCATGCGTACAAGCGGCTCGATTGCGCAGGTCTATCTGCGCGGGCAGCTGGCAGTGGACCATGGCGAGGTGCGCACGGGCGCCATCGGTACATTTATTCCCCGGAAGACCGGGTGCCTGTAAGCGTTTGCCGGACCGGAGAATCCGGAAGGAAAGCGTGCGCGAAACAGAACGGTCTGCGGGGTCTTTTCCGTTCCGGCAATTACAATTTTAACGAGCTGACGCCCTTCGGGAGGTTTCCCGAAGGGCGTTTTTGTATCCGGAAGATTTCACAATGGGGAAGAACACTTTGCGCTGCGCCGGAAAGCAATCTCCCCGAGACAGGCGGCAGCTGATAGGCTTATATATTTCGGCATGATTTCATAGACTGCGTCTATCTGTTCAATTCGGGCTGGGAAAAACTGTGCAGCTTCACAGGCAGGCATCGTCCAGCACAAATTCGCGAAAACTGCGCGCGGCGGGCGACTGATAGGCGCGGCTGCCGTGAATCAGGTAAAACTCCCGCTCCCACGAAGGTCTGGCAATCTGCAAAATCTGTACATCCAGCCGCAGAAGCAGATCCATATAAGGCACGACCGCAATGCCGAAGCCGTGCGCGACCAGTCCCGCGACGACCTGATCCTCCTGCGTCTCGATGGCAATCTCCGGGCTGGCGCCGATTTTTTTCAAAAAGCCCGTCGACCACATCGCGCATGCCGGAGCCTTTGGAGAAGCAGACCTGCGGATAGGGAAGCGTGTCTGCCAGATCAATCACATGCTGCTTCGCCAGCGGATGCTTTTTCGGCACAATCAGCACAATATCCTGCCGCGAGACAGCGACCGACGTCAGATTCAGATCTACCGGCGGGCGCGAGGCAAACACCATGTCGTACTGCCGGGCGCGCAAGCCCTCCAGCAGCTCCCTAGTCACGCCGGTGGAGAACGAAAACCGGATGTTTTTATCCGGGTGCGCATTCAAAAAGCGCTCGGCAAGCTTCGGCACGAATTCGATGCCCAGCGTGCGCAGCAGCCCCAGTCGGAGCAGCCCCTCTCCGCGCCCGAAGCGGCTCATGTCTTCTTGTGTCAAGTAGGGACTAAAAAAATTTTTAGAATTTACAAGCCGTTCATAGGTGGACAACCACCCGTGAACGGCTTGCGTTTTC